>CAMZMA010000024.1 GCA_947311815.1 uncultured Flavobacteriaceae bacterium | reverse complement strand
TTTTTGTTTTACAGAGCAAGGTGTTACAATGTTATCTTGTGTTTTGAATAGTAAAAAAGCCATTCAAGTAAATATTAGAATTATTAGAGTATTTACAAAAATGCGGGAAATTTTAACCGATAATTTAAGCCTAAAACTTGATATTGAAGAAATCAAAAAAAAACTATCTAATCACTCTAAAAATATTGAATTGGTTTTTAACTATTTAGATGAATTAACCAACAAGAAAGAAAACGAAAAACCAAGAACTCAAATAGGTTACAAAAAAGAGAGAAAGTAGATCTTGACCTCTGTTTTCGCATAATTGCATTGTGTGGTGAATAACAAAAATAATAATAACAAAGCTATATTTTATCCAAAAAAGAAGGTTCTAACAGCACCATGAAAACGAAATAATAAAAAAATAGCAATAACGGCTAAAGACCACAATAATGTTTTTAATCCTGCTTTTTGGTAGTATGTTTTATGATTTTTAGCATCTTTGGTATAACTATAAATCATAAATCCAATAAAAACAATAGCAAAAGAAATTGCAAAAATAATCCGACCTCTAGTAAACATAAAATTGTATTTTTAGCAAAATTAACAAAATGATTCTTGATGCAATCATAAACGAAGCAATTCCTTCTATGAAAACAGCAATTAATTATGTAACATACTGTTAATCTGTATTTATATTAAAAAAGACGATTTAAAAACGATATTATCAGTTCGAGTATCCCGATTTTTTATCGGGATGTATGGAGAACAGTTATAAATTAACAAACAAAAAACAAACACATGAAAAACAAAATAGCTGCTGTACATAAATTTCATACAGCGTTTAAATTAGGCATTAAAAACACGCCAACGGCAAACATAACCGAAAAAAGAAATCGTTTGCGTTTTGAGTTGATGAAAGAAGAAAACGAAGAATATTTAGAAGCAGCACAAAATAACGATTTGGTAGAAGTTGCCGATGCTTTGGGCGATATGTTATACATTTTATGCGGTACCATTATAGAACACGGTATGCAAGATAAAATAGAAGAAGTGTTTAATGAAATTCAACGAAGTAACATGAGTAAATTAGGCGAAGACGGAAAACCTATTTATCGTGAAGACGGAAAAGTACTAAAAGGACCTAACTACTTTAAGCCAAATATTAAAGAGATTTTAGAGAAATAAACACCTCAAAAAACTAAAACTCTATTTCGTGTAAATTCGTTTCTAAATCAAACTATTTAACCACAACACGCCAACCGTATTTGTCTTCGGCTCTGTTGTATTGTATGTCTGTAATTTTATTTTTTAGTAACGTAGCAAAACTGTTTTTTACTATAGGTAACGTATAATCTTGCTCTCTAAACCCGAAACCTTGTATTGGCGAAATTACGGCTGCTGTACCTGCACCAAACATTTCTTTTAACGAACCGTTTTTTGCAGCATCAACCAATTCTGATACTTTAATTTTTCGTACTTCTACCTGTATTCCTTCTGCTTCGGCAATTTTAAGCACACTTTTTCGGGTAATTCCGTCTAAAATTCGATCACTAGTTGGCGCTGTAATTAATGTGTCGTTAATTCTGATAAAAATATTCATGGCACCAGCTTCTTCAATAAATTCGTGCGAATTATCATCCGTCCAAATAACCTGTTGATAGCCTTTTGCTTTCGCCAATTGTGTAGGATAAAACTGACCCGCATAATTACCACCAGCTTTTGCAAAACCTACACCGCCATTTGCAGATCTAGAGTATTTTTCTTCAATCAATACTTTTACATCACCAGCAAAATAAGCTCCCGAAGGAGAAGTAGCAATAATAAAGGTATATTCATCAGAAGGAGAAGCATGAAAACCTGTTCCTGTTGCAAAAACAAAAGGTCTTATGTATAATGAACTTCCGTTTGAAGTCGGAATCCATTTTTTATCTAATTTTAATAATTCTTTTAAGCCATCCATAAAAACATCTTCTGGAAAAGCAGGAATTGCCAATCGTTCAGCAGAAATATTAATTCGCTTACAATTGTCTAAAGGACGGAATAACAAAATAGTATCATCAGCATCTTTGTAGGCTTTCATCCCTTCAAAAACAGATTGACCGTAGTGAAAAATTTTAGCCGAAGGATCTAATGTAATCGGTTGATACGGTAAAATTTGAGGTTGTTGCCATTTTCCATCTTTATAATTACACATAAACATATGGTCAGAAAAAACTTGACCAAATCCTAAATTATTAAAATCTACGCTGTTTATTCTTGTTTTTTCTATTGGATTGATAGTAATACTAGCACTCATAAAAATGGTTTTAAATGAAGTATGCAAAGTTACAAAAAATGTTATCTTTTTTAACGAAATTAATTGAGGGTTTTCTTAGAAAGAATTATATTTGTGTATAATTTTAAATAAAAAATTGATTATGAAACTATTTATGAAAGCAACCATGATTTTTTTATTGGTTTTTACAGCATGTAAATCAGAAAAAAAAGCAGAAAAAACACAAGAAACTAAAAAAGAAAAAATAACGTTTGCTTCTTTTGGAGAAAAAATTTCTATGGATGATGCCATGACAGCTAGTGAAATGAAAGCAAAATTTGCTAGTTTAAAAGCAGGAGATACTGTACAAGTAAAATTCAAATCTACCGTAAATAGTGTTTGTCAAAAAAAAGGATGTTGGATGAAAGTAGATTTAGGCGACAACCAAGAAACGATGGTACGTTTTAAAGATTATGCCTTTTTTATGCCTTTTAACTCTAAAGGACACGAAACTGTAGTAAACGGAAAAGCATTTGTAACTACTATTTCTGTTTCAGAATTACAACATTACGCAAAAGATGCAGGTAAATCTGCAGAAGAAATTGCAAAAATTACTGAACCCAAAAGAACCTTAGCTTTTGAAGCTGACGGTGTTTTAATGGAAGTGAAAGATGCAAAATAAAACAGTAACATTCTTACTATTATTTTTGCTGATAAGTACAGTTTCTTGCGACAACAAGAAGCCTGAAAAAAAAGCAACCCAAGAAATAGAAATTGTAACCGCAACACCTGCCAGTTTTGACATGTACAAAAACTCAGAAATGGCAAATTTAATGCGTTTGATGTTAGAAAAAAACCGTCAAGTAAAAGAAAATATTATTGCAGGTAAAGATTTGGGCGATTTTTCTAAAGAATATTTAGCCATTCACACAGCCAATTTAACAGATCCTTCTGATAGAAATGCAAGTTTTGAAACCTTTTCTAAACTATACATCAACAACATGAAAGGTGTTTTTAAAGTGGATAAAAATGACAGAAAAGAAGCGTTTAATAGAGCTATTAATAGTTGTATTGCTTGTCATAAAACAACTTGTGCTGGTCCAATACCACGAATAAAAAAGTTGTTAATTCAATAGTTTAATTACTATAAAAACAAAAGAATTAAGGAAATAGTTGTCAGTCAATTATTTCCTTTTTTTATCCTGAAAAACAAAAAATGAAACGAGAAATTATCATTACTTCCGATGGCTCTACCACCATTCATTTACCTGATTGGAATGAGCAATATCATTCAAAACACGGAGCGATACAAGAAGCGTATCACGTGTTTATAAAAGCGGGATTTGAACAAATAAATAAAGAAGAGATTGCTATTTTAGAAATCGGTTTTGGCACAGGACTCAACTGTTTTATTAGCTTTTTAGAAGGACAAAAAAACAACACAAAGATTGATTATGTTGGCGTAGAAGCGTATCCTGTTTCTGAGGATGAAATCATTAAATTAAATTATGTTTCTGAGCTAAAAGCGAGTAATTATCAATCAATATTTCATAAAATACACGCCACTTCGTGGGATAAAAAGCATGCTGTTTCTAATACGTTTTCACTCACAAAACGAAAACAATTTTTTACAGATATTAATGATGAAAATCAATTTGATCTCATTTATTTTGATGCTTTCGGAGCAAGAGTACAACCCGACTTATGGACAGAAGACATTTTTAAAATAATGTTTATCGCCTTAAAAAATAACGGAATCTTAGTCACTTATTCTGCAAAAGGAAGTGTGCGTAGAGCGATGCAATCTGTTGGGTTTACAGTAGAACGGTTACCTGGACCTCCAGGGAAAAGAGAAATGTTACGCGCTACAAAAATTACTAGTTTGTAGTTTTGCCTTTTATTTAAAAAAACTATCTTTGAATAGTAATGAAAAAAAGCATTTTTTAAAATGAAAAACACCGAAAAAAAACTAACCTTTAGAAGATTTGGAAAACGCAAAAGAACAAAACCTCAAAAAGGTTTATTTTTAATCTTATTACTAGTTATTGCATTGTTGCTTTGGTTTAAGGCAGAAGCTATTTTAGAGCGGTTTTTTTAGAGTAATTTTTTTAATGTTGTAGGATTTTTTTGGTTATTCCAAAACAATAACACCTCAATAATCGCTGTTTCTTCATGGTAATCAAAAAAGACAGAAGTTTGTTTAGATAGTACGAAAGAATAAATATTTGTTTTAACAGATATTTTCCCTAAAAGAATTCCGTTTTCTAAATTTTTTATAAATTCATCTACTAAATCAATAAAGTTATTTACTTCTTTAAAAGACCATTTAGTTGCGATAAAATTTAATTCTTCTTCAAAAGATTTTGTAGCTAAATTTGTCCAAACTACTTTCATATTAGTTTAATCAGTAGTGCTGTATTTTTCTCTAAATAGAGACATTATTTCAGTATGAGGTGTCACAAAACCGTTTTTTGCTTCTTTTCTACTTATTAAAAGTGTTTCTTGTATTTCTTTAGGAAGTTCATCAAAAAAATCTAATTTAGGGTTTTTTAAATAACTATTGTAGAGAGCGTCAATCATTCTTAAAAACCGATCATCAACAGTAGTTATAGATTTCTTCCATTTTTTTCTTAATTCAATTGTTCCCATTTTTTAAAAGCTACTTGTTGTAAAACAAATATACATAAATCAATCTAAATAGGCGATTTTCGGTCTGTCAGAAAAAAGTATTTATAAAATTTCTGTCAAAGATTAAAACCGTATTGCTAATTTTTTTAGCAAACGTAGCACTTCAATATAAAGCCAAATAAGGGTAATTAAAAAACCCCAAGTTGCTAACCATTCTTTTTCTTTAGGTGCTCGCCCAAGTTGTCTATCAATATAATAAAAATCTAAGAGCAAACTAAACGAAGCAACAATAGCTGCAATCACATTAAATGCGATAGCAAACCAACCTGTACCCCAAATAAACGAAACATTTACTCCGAAAAAAGATAAAATCCAAGAGATAATATACACCGTAAAAATAGTGATGGACGCCGTAATAATTACCGCTCTAAATTGACGAGTAACTTTAATTATCTTAATTTTAAATAGGAATAGCATCACAAAAAAAGTAAGAATTGTTACACCGATTGCCTGTAATGGCAAATACGGAAAACGTTTGTGTGCGTAGGCACTAATACCGCCTAAAAAAAATCCTTTTGCCAAGGCGTAAATAGGCAATAACGGTTTTGCTAAACTGTGTTTAAAAGAGATAAATAAACTGGCAACAATGGCTACAAACATGCCAATGGTTGTGTACCATTTAATATTGGTGCCTTCAAAAAAAAGTTTCCAAGTGTAAGAAGCTGTTATGGCAACCAAACAAAGCATTAAAAATGTCTTAAAAATAACACCACTTAACGACATTTTTTCTTTTGTATAACTTTTACTGTTGTTCCAAAAATAGCCAGTAAAAGCAGGATTTGATGTTCTGATACCGAAGTTTTTCATTTTTTTTTGCTAAATATACTCATTTTTTAAAACTTCGCCCTTTCCATTGATAGTTAAAAAATAACGATTGCAAAACCACCCAAACACTAAAAAAAGGATACACTAAACTACTGATTACAACCCAGCGAATTACCGATTTTTGTTGCTTAAAAAAAGAAGCTGTTTTAAAAAAAAAGAAAAAGTCTAATCCTAATTTTAAAAGAAAAAACACAATCAACACAAACCAAGGTAGTTGCTGAAGTACGCTTAAGAAAAACCCAATGACCAAACTAATATTTGTCAAAAATACAATAGCTCCTATCCATTTTCCTGTGGATAATCGGTAATTACTAGTTTTTGCTGCCCATCGAACACGTTGGTTGATTAGGTCTTTCCAGTTTTTTACAGGAAAAGTAGTTACAGTTGCTGCTGTAGATTTTATAAACTGCACATTCTTAGAATCCTCTTCTACAAATTTTTCAAAAAGAAAAATATCATCGCCACTAGCAATGGTATTGTTTCCTTCAAATCCATTGAATTCTAAAAAAGCATCTTTTCGGTAGGCTAAATTTGCACCATTGCATAAAAAAGGATTATCAATTCCAAATCCGCTAATTGTAGCACCTTGTAAACTTAAAAAATCTAACAGTTGAAACTGTGCTAAAAAAGTATTTTTTGCTTTGTATTTTACAGGAGCAACCACCATTTTAGGTTGTTTTTGTTGGATAAAAGCATCTAAGGTAAGTAACCAATTTTCAGGAACAATACAATCAGCATCGGTGGTTAAAATCCATTGATTTTTTGCTTGTTTTATAGCGGTTGTTATGGCGTCTTTTTTTGGGGAATTTGAAATTCTGATGTTTTTAATAATTTCTATATTGATTGGTGTAGAACGGTCATTGAGCGAAGTCGAAATGAACGTTTTAATGACTTTAACCGAAGCATCATCAGAAGCATCATCAACAAAAATAATTTCAAATAAATGTATCGGATAATTCAGTTTTTCTATGGATGAGAGCAAAACAGGTAAATGAACTGCTTCATTCCGAAAAGGAATCACGATTGAAAATGTTGTTTTGGGAGTTGTTTTTTTAGGAAAAAAATCGGCAACTTTATAAAGCCCAAAAATAAAAAGGAACATCAAAAAAGTATAAACAAATCCTATAAAATATAACCACCAAATCATTTTGTAAAGGTAGGTTTAAAAGTGAGCACAAAATAGCTTCCAATTATAGCAGGAAACACAAAATTGAACAACCACATTAGCGTTGTAATGGTTAAAATAGTAAGTTCATTTATTTGAAAAAACGAGAAAACCCAAACGGCAACCGTTCCTTTTAAAACAACATCAAAAACACTTAACATTGGCACAATAGAAGCGATAAAATAGACCGATGTAATGGCAGATAACGCATCCAAATAAGAAATATCAATATGAAAAATGAGCAATAAAAAGTAAAATTGATGCGAAAATATAAGATATCGAATAAAAGAATACATACCAATTTTTACGTTTAATGATTTCGGAATTTTATCGATATACTTTCTTGCTTTTTCAGCAAAATACCCTCGATATTTAAAGCGTTTAGCTCCGTAAAAAAATGCAGATACCGCAAAAATTCCTATTAAAAACACCCGATAAATTCGTCTAAAAGAAATGTGCACATCATGATGTAGGTAAAAATAACTAAAACCAATCATTCCAAAAATAATGGTGGCTAAAAGTTGGTAAAAATTACCTACTAAATTTAATCCCATCACTAATTTTCGTTGTTTTTTATCAAAATATAACGCTTTTGCACCGTATTCGCCAATTCGGTTCGGGGTAATTAACGAGGTGGTTAATGATGAAAAACTCTGTTTAGCAGCTCTTAAAAATGAAATCTCTGTAAGATGAGCAACCAATGTTTGCCATTTTAAAATTTCGAAAAACCAGTTAAAAAGTGTGAAAAGTGATAGAAAAATGATGTTTTTGATTGAAAAAATGTCATTTTTAATCAAATTTTGTTGAAAATCAGAAAAATGAAGTTGATCGTTTTCTACCAATTTGGTGTAAATAAAATAACCACAACCAATAACTATAGAAAGTTTGATGGCTGTAAAAAAGAATTGCTTAGTTTTGTATGAAAGCGAATTGTACATTTACGGGGCAAAATACGAAACTCCGTCATTACAAGGAAGCATGAGTGACGTAATCTTTTAAAAAAATAGCATAAAATATTTCTGTGAAAACCGAAAAAATCATCTTAGGAATTGACCCTGGAACCACCATTATGGGATTTGGCGTGATAAAAGTGGTGGGTAAAAAGATGGAATTTATTCAAATGAACGAACTGCATCTTAAAAAATATGATGATCATTACTTAAAACTCAAACTCATTTTTGAAAGAACTTTAGAGTTGATAGATACGCATCATCCAGATGAAATTGCGTTAGAAGCTCCTTTTTTTGGCAAAAATGTACAATCTATGTTAAAGTTGGGGAGAGCACAAGGAGTTGCTATGGCAGCAGGATTGTCGAGAGAAATTCCTGTTACTGAGTACGCACCTAGAAAAATAAAAATGGCAATTACAGGAAAAGGAACTGCTAGTAAAGAGCAAGTTGCATTGATGCTAAAATCGCTTTTAAACTTAAAAACCTTACCCAAAAACCTCGATGCTACCGATGGTTTAGCCGCTGCCGTTTGTCATTTTTACAATTCAGGAAAAGTAATTGGCGGAAAAAATTATACTGGTTGGAGTACTTTTGTGAAACAAAATCCGAAGAAGGTGAAATAGTTCTCAGTTTTTCAGTCTCAGTAGGCAGTCTCTGTGTACTATTTTAGTTGATTTAAATTGTTTTTTTTGAAGTAAAAATATTATATGGATTTTAAAGATTTATTAGCTTATAAAAAGTCATTTTCTTTAGCAATGAAGATTTTTGAGGTTTCAAAAAATTTCCCAAAAGAAGAAAAGTATTCATTAACTAATCAGATAAAAAGATTATCGAGAAGTGTCACTGCAAATATTTCTGAAACAATAGAAGTAGGTAAACTGTTGAATTACATGATAAACAATCCTAATAAATTCGGAGTTAACTAACTGAAAACTGAGACTAAAAAACTGTAAACCAATAATGAGCGGTATCTACATTCACATTCCATTTTGCAAACAAGCATGTTTTTATTGCGATTTTCATTTTTCTACCTCCTTGAAAAAGAAAGATGAGTTGGTTTTAGCATTGGTAAAAGAGCTAGAAATGAGAAAAAACGAACTGGAAAACGAGGTAATTGAATCCATTTATTTCGGCGGCGGAACACCTTCGGTACTTTCTGTTGATGAATTGCAATTACTCATACAAACCGTTTATAAAAATTATACAGTAGCTGAAAATCCTGAAATTACTTTAGAAGCGAATCCAGATGACCTTACTTCGGCTACGCTCAGTAAACAAACTTCAACCTTGTCTTCCGACAAGAAAAAAACACTCGGTAATCAAATTTTTAATGATTTGTCCGTTCGAGCGCAGTCGAGAACTATTTTTGAAATGTATAAAGATATCGGGATTAACCGATTAAGCATCGGAATTCAATCTTTTTTTGATGATGATTTGCAATCGATGAATAGAGCACATTCTGCCAAAGAAGCCAAAAAATGTTTATCAGCTGCCATTGGCAGCTTTGATAATATTACGATTGATTTGATTTACGGAATTCCGAATATGACGGCTCAAAAATGGAGAGAAAATTTACAAATAGCGTTCGGTTTTGGCGTGAATCATATTTCGAGTTACGCGTTAACTGTCGAACCAAAAACCGCATTGGCAACGTTTATCAAACAAAAAAAATATCCTGCTTTAGATGAAGCTTTGGCCGCGAATCATTTTGATATATTAGTTGCTGAAACCGAAAAAAATGGATTTGTACACTATGAAATTTCTAATTTTGGTAAACCCAACTATTTTTCGAAACACAATACTAGTTATTGGTTGGGTAAAAAATATATAGGCATTGGTCCTTCGGCACACTCGTTTCATATATCACACAGAAGCTGGAACGTTTCTAATAATACTCAATATATCAAAGCCATTCAATCAGGAACAATCCCAAATCAATCAGAAAAATTAACCAAAGAAGACCAGTTTAATGAATATATTATGACAGGTTTACGAACTATTTGGGGAGTTTCGTTACAAAAAATTGAAGATGATTTTGGCAGCGATTTTAAAAAGCAATTAATAGCATCCGCAGAAATATTTGTTAATCAAAATTTAGTAGTTATTGAAAAAGAAACGAAGCAATTTGAAGGAAATGAAGAAGTTAATTCACAAGATTCTTGTAATGATCTAAAATTAAAAACTACCAAAAAAGGAAAGTTTTTAGCAGACGGAATTGCATCAAAGTTGTTTATTGTAAATTAAATTGTATTTTTAAAGGATGATTGCAACCATAACATACAACTCAAAAAAGTATCAAATAGATTTCTCAAAACCTCTTGATATTTCAATCGCTATCAATGTTTCTAAACAGAATATTAATGCGTGGTATGTAGAAAATCCGACCATAAAACCTGTAGTTTCTGATGACTGGATAGCTAGCGTAAAAGAAGGTGCTAGTATTAATTTTAATGATATTGCTTTTAATCCGCATGCACATATTACACATACTGAGTGTGCGGGTCATATCACTAAAAAAGTGCATTCTATCAATCAAAATTTACAACAATATTTCTTTTTGGCAGAAGTGATTACTGTAGTGCCCGAAACGTGTAAAGATGATTTTGTCATTTCAAAAAAACAACTACAAACTATCTTAGGAAACAAGAAACGAGATGCGGTAATTATTAGAACATTACCTAATTTATCAGACAAAAAATCGATGCAGTATTCGCACACCAATCCGCCGTATTTATTAGAAGAAGCGGCTATTTATTTGCGAGAAAAAGGCGTAAAACATTTGTTGATTGATTTACCCTCTGTTGATAAAGAAAAGGACGAAGGAAAATTATTAGCACACAATGCTTTTTGGAACACTTCGGGCAAACTACGATTAGAAGCTACTATTACCGAGTTTATTTTTGTACCCAATACCGTAAAAGACGGTACGTATTTTTTAAATTTAATGATCGCTCCGTTTGAAAACGATGCGACACCAAGTAAACCTGTTTTGTATCAAATTTTAGAAAAAAATTAATGAGATAGTTTGTACTTTTGTTATTCCTTTTTGACAAAAACATCAAATGACTAAAAAGAAAAACATATTTACTAAAATACTCATTTGGAGATACAAACATATTTCTGAACAAGAATTTATTTATGTACTAAGTATTTTAGTTGGGTTTTTAGCAGGGTTAGGTACATTGGTTTTAAAAAATATGACATTTTTTTTTCATGATATTTTAGAAGGAAGCTTAATAAAAGAGTACCACAGTTCATTATACTTTATCTTTCCTATTATTGGATTAATAATTGTCTATTTTATTAAAAAGTATTTTATCAAAAAAAACATTGGTCATGGTATTTCTACGACCTTATATGCTATTTCTAAAAAAAGCGGAATAATAGAACGATACAAAATCTACGCTTCGTTAATAACCGCTCCTATTACCGTTGGTTTTGGCGGCTCTGTTGGATTGCAAGGACCTGCTGTAAGTACAGGAGCCGCCTTAGGATCTACCTTAGCGCAATTGTTTCATATGAATACTAAAACCCGTATGTTACTCATTGGTTGTGCCACTGCTGGTGCAATGTCGTCAATGTTTAAAGCACCTGTTGCTGCTATTATTTTTGCAGTAGAAATTTTTAGTTTAGACTTGGCTTTCGCCTCTTTAGTTCCGTTGTTATTGGCATCGGTTTCTGCGGTAATTACTTCGTATTTTTTTTTAGGAAGTCATGTGTTATTTGGTTTTAAATTACAAGATGTTTTCGAAATTAAAGACATTCCTTTTTATATCCTTTTAGGAGTAGGAACAGGTGTTGCTTCTGTCTATTTTTCTAAAATGTATTTTGGCATTCAAACATTTTTTAAGCGATTTTCTAATCCATTTAAAAAATTAGTTTTTGGAGGTGTAGCTATCGGATTGATGTTGTTTTTAATTCCGCCTTTATACGGAGAAGGTTACGGATTGATTAATGATTTGCTAAACGGAAACTCTATAAACACACTAAAAGATTTACCATATCATATTGATTTTGATAATATTTGGATGGTTATTTTATTCCTTTTAATCATCACTATTTTTAAAGCAATCGCTATGACCACAACGTTTGCGGCTGGTGGAGTTGGTGGTATTTTCATCCCTACTTTGGTAATGGGAAGTGCTATCGGAAACGTTTTTGCTAAAGTAATTGGTCAATTAGGGTTTAACGTTTCCGAAAGTAATTTTACTTTAATTGGAATGACAGGTTTAATGGCAGGAGTTTTACACGCGCCTTTAACCGCTATTTTTTTAATTGCAGAAATTACAGGTGGTTATGACTTATTTATTCCTTTAATGTTAGTAGCTGCAATTTCTTATGCGTTTACCAAATACTTTATTTCCAACTCAATTTACACGGTAGAACTTGCCAATCGTGGCGAATTAATTACCCACAACAAAGACAAAAATGTGTTAATGATGATGCGAATAGATAAAATTATTGAAACTAATTTTATTGCCGTACAACCTCAAATGAGTTTAGGAAAATTGTTAAAAAATGCCGTAGCAAAATCTAACCGAAACCTTTTTCCTGTGCTTGATGAAAAAGAACAATTTTTAGGTATTGTACTTTTAGATGACATTAGGCTTATTATGTTTCGTAAAAAAATGTACAAAACTACCAAAGTTTCTGATGTGATGAAAAATGCCCCAGAAGTTATTTTTTACAACGATTCTACAGAAAAAGTGATGCAGAAATTTAAAGAAAGTGGTGCGTG
>CAMZMA010000023.1 GCA_947311815.1 uncultured Flavobacteriaceae bacterium | reverse complement strand
TTTTTGCTCGAAAAAGCATAAATTTTGTTCAAAAAAATGAATTTATAATAAGATGAAAACCATAATTATTCTGATAACGAGGTTATTGTGTTAATTTTTCTTCGGTCGAACTCAGGTTTAAAGTCTATTGTCATTTCACTTTCTTTATACGAATATAAAAATTATCATCCACAGAAAAATCAGGATGATTTGCATTTGTTTTTAGTGTTTTCCATGTTGATGTAGGTGTAATCCATTGCATTTTTTTGTTGAGATATACTTTTATAGGGATTTTAAATCCATCAATAATATTGCTAAATCGATATGAAATTGTATTGTCAGAAATTTTATATTCTAACTTCGGAATTTTAACACTACGCAAATACTGATTAAAAAATCCTGTTAAATCTTGCCCCAATTGTTCGCTTAAATAGTTTTCAATTTGTTGTGTCGTTACTGTTTGATGATAGAATTTTTTGTTCATTTCACGTAAAATTTGTCTGAATTTTACATCATCACCTACCAATTGTCGGTACGTATGAATCATATTTGCTCCTTTGTAATACATATCGCTAGAGCCTTTTTTATTTACATTGTACACACCAATAATAGTACTTTTATTTCTAATATTTTTGCGTAAGCCAATTACATATTCATTACCTGCTTTTGTGCCAAAATGATAATCTAAATATAGCGTTTCACTATAGCAGGTAAAACCTTCATGAATCCACATATCTGCGGCATCTTTGTATGTAATATTGTTAGCAAACCACTCGTGTCCAGACTCGTGAATAATAATAAAATCGAATTTTAAACCCCAACCTGTTCTGCTTAAATCCATTCCTAAATACCCGTTTTTGTAGCCATTTCCGTAGGTTACTGAACTTTGATGTTCCATACCTAAATAGGGCACTTCAACCAATTTAAATCCGTCTTCATAAAAAGGGTACGGACCAAACCAATACTCAAAAGCTTGTAACATTTTACCAACTTGTGCAAACTGTTTTTTTGCTTTTTCTAAATTGTGTTCTAGCACATAATAATTACAATCTAAATTCCCTTTTTCACCTTTATAGATTTCAGAAAAGTGCGTGTAATTACCAATATTTACATTTACTCCGTAGTTATTTATCGGATTTAACACTTTCCAATGATAGGTTTTTGTACCATCGTTATTTTGGGTTGTTTTTATCAATCTTCCGTTAGAAACATCCATTAATTCTTTGGGTGTGGTTACCAAAATATCCATTCCATTATCAGGCTCGTCATACATATGATCTTTTGTTGGCCACCAAATACTAGCGCCAATTCCTTGGCAGGTAGTGGCTACAAAATCGTTGTTGTTTTTATCTTTTCGCCAAGAAAATCCACCACTCCAAGGCGGTCTTTTGCTTACCGTCGGTTTTCCTTCATAAAAGATTGTAATTTCATTGATATCGCCTTTACATTGTTTCTTTTTTAGTTTGATAAAATGCGCAAAACCATCTTTTTTAATTGCTAAAGAAACGCCATTTTGTGTTGCTTTGGTAATTTTTAACGGATCTTGTAAGTCAATTTGAAGTGTTTGATACGGCGATAAAACTTTGTATCGAATCGTGTTTTTTCCTTTGATAAATTTTTCCTTCGGATGTACAGATAGTGCTAAGGTATAATGTTGTAAATCCCACCAAATACGTTCTTTGGTAATACTGCCTCGTAAGGTGTCTTGATGTGTAAAATGACGTTGCGCAAAAGAATTTAAAGACAAAAATAGAAGAAGAAGTGTGATTTTTTTCATGTTAAAGAAGCTATTAAACGATAAATATATCAATTTATGAGTTGAAGACTTTCAATGTTTTGTTAAAGTTTAGTATTGATGATTTGAAGCACCAATTCTTTGGTTAGTTTTTTGCCCTTGGCAATTTTTTTGATATTCTCAAAAGTAAAGACAAAATCGCATCCTGTTTTGTAATTAGAACATCCGTAGGCGGTTTTTCCTTTTAAAATAGTTCCTTTTTTACATTTTGGGCAAGTTATTTTTTCTTTGGAGGAATTTTCGCTTCTCGACTGCGTTCCAGAAGACATATTATTTTTTTTGATTTCTAATTTTAGTTGATAATTTTCATCAAAACGCACCAAACCTTCAACTTTTCCTGCTTCGGTTGTAAAACCTTTTAAGTTGGTGGTATTTCCTTTGTCTAACAATCGAATAAATTGATTTTCAGAGATTTTTTTTCCTAAAAATAGAAACGGAATCGTAAAATGACACCCGTTTTTATATTGATTGCAACCAAAAGCCGTTTTTCCTTTTAATAATTGCCCTTTGTTGCATTTTGGGCAGGTTTTACCAGCAACTTGTTTTTTGTTAGCAGACTTCTTTTTAGAAGATGGTTTCAGGTTGTTTGTACTATTAGTTGATGAAGAAATTCGAGCAGATTTTTTATTAGAACGCACTTCATATACCAATTCATCTACCATTTTTTTCATGTTTTTGATGAAGGTTCCTGCATTAAAATCGCCTCGTTCTATTTCTTTCAATCGTTTTTCCCAACGACCTGTTAATTCGGCAGATTTTAGCAATTCGTTATCAATCAAATCAATTAATTGAATGCCTGTTTGTGTTGGTAGTACTAATTTTTTCTTTCGTTCAATGTATTTTCTTCGAAACAACGTTTCAATAATACTTGCACGGGTAGAGGGTCTTCCGATACCGTTTTCTTTCATCAATTCGCGCATTTCATCATCATCTACTTGTTTCCCTGCGGTTTCCATAGCACGTAATAAACTTGCTTCGGTAAAATTACGTGGTGGTTTGGTTTCCTTTTCTAAAAAAGATGGTTTGTGAGCGCCTTTTTCTCCTTTTACAAAAGTGGGCAAAATAGTTTGTATTGTTGATAAAGATTTCTTTTTCTCTTGTACAGTAGAAGTTGGGTTATTGAGCGAATCTTGCCTGTCGGCAGACAGGGTCGAAGTTAGATTACTGAGCGAAGTCGAAGTATCGAAAACCACTCGCCATCCTTTTGTTAAAATTTCTTTTCCTGTGGTTTTAAAAGGCACATCGGCTGCTTTACCGAGTACGGTTGTGTTAGAAACCGTGCTTTCATCATAAAAAACTCCAATAAATCGTTTTACAATAATATCATATACTTGTTGCTGATTGTAAGGCAAGTTATTTTGAATTCCTGTCGGAATGATAGCGTGATGATCGGTTACTTTTTTATCGTTAAAAACTTTGGATGATTTTTTAATTTTTTTTCCTAAAAGAGGTTGAGTTAAGTTGCTGTAATTGGTTAGTTTACTTAAAATTCCGTGTATCTTCGGATAGACATCATTGGGTAAAAACGTAGTATCAACTCTTGGATAGGTTACTACTTTCATTTCGTACAATTTTTGCACCATTTTTAAGGTTTCATCTGCCGAAAATCCGAATTTTGTATTGCAATACACTTGTAATCCTGTTAAATCGAATAGTTTTGGTGCGTATTCTTTTCCTTTTTTTTTGATTACCGAAATAATTTCAAAATCTGCTTCTTTAATTTTATCGGCTAAAATTTTACCATCTTCTTTTTTTAAAAACCGACCGTCTTCATAATGAAAAGAGGTGTTTCTGTACGTGGTGTGTAGCTCCCAATAAGGTTTTGGTTTAAAATGGGTAATTTCTTTATGCCGATTTACAATCATTGCTAGGGTAGGAGTTTGTACTCTACCAACGGATAACACTTGCTTATAACCTCCAAATTTTACGGTATATAATCGGGTAGCGTTTAAACCGAGTAACCAATCGCCAATGGCGCGAGAAAATCCTGCGTAGTATAAGTTATCGTATTCAGAAGCGGGTTTTAGGTTTTTAAATCCCTCTTTAATGGCTTCTTCGGTTAAGGAAGAAATCCATAAACGTTCTACTTTTCCTGTGTATTTTGCTTGATTAATTACCCAACGTTGTATGAGTTCTCCTTCTGTACCTGCATCTCCGCAATTAATAACTACATCGGCTTTATCAAATAAACTTTTAACAATATTAAATTGTTTTTTGATGCCTTGATTGTCGGTTACTTTGGTGTCAAAACGTTCGGGTAACATGGGTAAATTGTTCAAGTCCCAACTTTTCCAATGCGGTTTGTAGTCTTTAGGTTCTAAAAGTGTGCATAAATGCCCAAACGTGTAGGTTACTGCATACCCGTTTCCTTCAAAATAACCATCTCGTTTGGTGTTGGCACCTAGTATATTAGCAATTTCTCTAGCAACACTTGGCTTTTCTGCAATACATACTTTCATTTATTTGTTTTTGAAGTTTCGAAAATAGTGAAAATATATGTAGCATTAGTAATGTATAATAAAAGACATGAAAATCTGAGTTCGACTTAAGAAAAATTAGAAAAAATAACATAATAACCTTGTTATCAGTGTGGTTATGATTTTTAGTGTATTGTAAATTCATTTTTTTGAACAGG
>CAMZMA010000022.1 GCA_947311815.1 uncultured Flavobacteriaceae bacterium | reverse complement strand
TTCTGTGGTATTTGGGTTTGAAAAACGGCTGTATAAATTCTTTTCTTTTTCTTCTGCAAAAGAGGCTCGCATATCTTCAGCATCATCAAAAACAAAACTAGAGGTTAAGTATAATGGTGTAGAATGTTCTGCAAATTGCGAACGTTCTATTTGATTTCTAATAGCGAGTGTTTCGAAATTTTTATGCATACCGTTTTTTATTTTCATCAATAGAATCTTCAAAAATTTGCTTGTGTAAAACATTCACTGCTTTGTGCAAATCTTCATGTTTTATCACAATACTTACATTTTTACCCGTTACCGTATTGTTAAATAATAAGGGAATAATGTTATTTTTAATGAGTGCGCTATACGGTAAATGAAACTGACTTAAATCTTGCCCCACAATAGATACAATAGCTACTTTTGCAATGATAAATATTTGCGTTACATCTTGATGATAAAAATCGTTTTTAAATTCTTTTTCTAAAACAGCAACAGCTTCTTTAGATTTAGTTGCCTCAACAACAAATCCTAAACCCCTTTCTGATGATCCTTGAGAAATAACACTTACACTAATATTTTTTGAACTTAATGCTGTAAAAACACGCGCATCAACTCCAACTTTACCTAATAAACCTCTACCTTCAAAACTTATTAACGCTCTGTTTTCTAATACAGAAATAGAGGTAATTCCTTTTGATGCCGCTTTTGATGAAATTAACGTACCTTTATCTTGCGAATTAAACGTGTTTAAAATACGTAATTTAATATTTTTTTCTAACAAAGGAATAATGGTTTTTGCATGCAAAATGGTAGCACCAAAATTTGCCAATTCGTTGGCTTCTGAATAGGTTAAGTTAGATATTTTCTTAGCATTTTTAACCAAATCTGGATTTGCAGTGTAAATTCCGTTTACATGTGTGTAATTTTGCAATTCGTCTGCATCTAAATAATTTGCCAAGAGAGAAGCTGTATAATTGCTTCCGTTACGCCCTAAAGTTGTGGTTTCATTATTTAGATTTGAAGCTATAAACCCAGTAACAATAAAGACTTTTTCTTGTGTATTTTGTTTAAAAAACTGAAACACATTTTCTTTAGATAGTTTTGCAATAGGCTGTGCGTCACCAAAATTTGCATCTGTTTTTAAGAAATTTCGCGCATCTACAGCAACGGCATCAATTTGACTTGCTAATAATAAATTTTCTATCAATTTAGCAGACATTAATTCGCCCTGAGCTAATACTTCATCTTTTATTTTTTTACTATAATCACCTAATAAATACACCCCTTTAAAAAGAGCTTCTAGTCGAGAAAATTCATCAGAAAAATCAACCGATTGTAATGGTGTTTTTTGATATTCTTTTAACAACGTTAATTGCTCTAGGTACGGTTGTTGTTTTTTTGCTCTTTCTAAAATATCTTCTAAAACATCTGTGGTATTTCCTCTTGCAGAAACTACTAGTACAAACTTCTGTTTTTCTGTAACTTTTTGTTTGATGATATTTACAACCTGAGTTAATCCTTTTCCGTTGGCTAAAGATTTACCGCCAAATTTTACAATCTTCATTTTTTTACTACTTGCGTCCTCATTAAAAATAGGCGTAATTATTTTTGACAATTGCTGATGTTCTATTAAAAAAGCATCATGACCATGCACAGAATCAATTTCGTTATAGGTAACATTCGGTTTTAAAATGGCTAATTGCTGATGTGTTTCTTTGTTTTCTTCAGCTGTAAAAAACAAATCAGAATTCACACCTATAATATGTATATTAGCTTCTATTTTATCTAAAATTTCAATACTACTACTGTTCCTACCTTTGGTTACATCAATCGTTTTTAACAATTGATTCATTAATTTATAGGCTGATAATTGAAAACGTTCTTGTAATTTTTCGCCATGATGTAACAACCAACTTTCTACATTAAAAATAGCCAATTCATTGTTTTTTGATCGCTGAAAACGCTCTTTAAAAGATTGTGGCGTTCTGTAACACAACATCGCATGCATGCGTGCATCATGTACGGGATTTGAAGAATTTACTAAAAATTGCTCTTGAATTTGGCAATTCGCAATTAACCAGTCGGTAGCTTTCCAATCGGTAGCTACAGGAATTAAATGCTGTGTTATTTTTGGCTTCAAAACCACCATTTCCCAAGCAATTCCACCTCCTAAAGAACCTCCAATTAAAGCAAATAAACTATCTATATTTAATCTTTTCAATCCTATTAAAAAGAGTTTTGCGATATCTCTTGCAATAAAATCTTTATAATTGTTAATGATAAATCCATCAAAACCATTTCCAGGAATATTAAAAGAAAGCACCGTGTATTTATTAGTATCAATGGTTTTTTTTGTTCCTACTAAATCTTTCCACCAACCCTTTTTTCCTGCCACATTGCTATTTCCTGTTAAGGCATGATTAACCAACACTATAGGCGATGTTCCTAATTTTTGACCAAACAATTGATAACTTAACTGTAGATTCTCAATTTTTACACCGCTTTTTGTTTGGTAATTTTGAATATTTATATGTTGAACTTTACTATTCATTTTTAAAAATTTAATATACCTACTAGATTTTAAGAATCTAATAGGTATGGTCAAAATTACACTAAAACTTCTTTTGAAAGTTGACGAAACGCTTCTTTTAAATCGAATTTTAAATCTTCAATATCTTCAATTCCAACAGATAGCCGTATTAAATCTTGCGAAACACCAGCACTCTTTTGTTGCTCTTCATTTAATTGCTGATGAGTGGTGCTTGCTGGATGAATGATTAGCGATTTTGTATCACCGATATTCGCCAATAAGGAAAATATTTTGGTGTTATCTGCTATTAATTTTGCAGCTTCAAAACCTCCTTTTGCACCAAAAGTAACAATCCCACTTTGTCCTTTTGGCAAATATTTATCCGCCAATTCTTTAAATCGACTATTTTCTAAACCAGGATAATTTACCCAAGCCACTTCTTCTTGTTGTTCTAACCATTTTGCCAAGGCTAAAGCATTTTCTGAATGTTGTTTAATTCTTACTGGTAACGTTTCTAGTCCTTGAATAATATTGAATGCATTTGTAGGACTTAAAGCAGCTCCAAAATCACGCAATCCTTCTAAGATTAGCTTAAAAATGTAAGAGGAAGCTCCTAAAGTTTCGTAATATTTTAATCCGTGATACCCTTCAGAAGGTTCCGTAAATTCAGGAAACTTACCATTAGACCAATCAAAATTACCAGCATCAATAATAACACCTCCTAATGAATTTCCTTGTCCTCCAATATATTTTGTCAATGAATGAATTACAATATTTGCCCCGTATTTTATAGGATTTAAAAGAGCTGGTGTTGCTACAGTATTATCTACAATAAAAGGAATTCTAGCATTTTTAGCATGTACAGAAATGGTTTCTAAATCTAACACATCTAATTTAGGATTCCCTAAAGATTCTACAAAAATTGCTCGAGTATTTTCTTGTATAGCTTCTCTAAAATTATTAGACTTAGAAGCGTCTACAAAGGTAGTGGTAATTCCTAATCTTGGTAAAGTAACATTCAGTAAATTATAAGTTCCGCCGTATAAACTACTCGAAGCTACAATATGATCTCCTGCTTTTAACAACGTTAATAAACCTGTAGCAATAGCAGCGGTACCAGAAGCAAAAACAACAGCACCTACACCTCCTTCAATAGCGGCCAATCGATCTTGTAAAATTTGATTGGTTGGATTGTTTAAACGCGTGTAAATAAACCCTAATTCTTTTAATGAAAATAAGTTTGCTGCATGTTCAGAATTATTAAAAACATACGAGGTTGTTTGATAAATAGGAACTGCTCTAGTTCCTCCATTTTGTTGAACATCATGTCCTGCATGCAACGTTTGAGTTGCCAATTTTTGTGTACTCATTTTTCTAATTTTTTTGAGTTAATATTGATTAAAACAAAAGTCAAAATACATCTTAAAAAGATGTACTTAATAGAAAAATGTTATAAGAAATTACGAGAAACTTTTCTAGAAAAAGCTTCTTCTCGTTATCTATCTAAGCCTCGATAAATGAATCGATTCTATAGTAGAACGTAGCACCTTCTTAGTAAGTCTAAGGGTTGCTAAGGCTTCAATGGGTCTAATCCCTCCACCTTTCTTGATAACATTTCAATAAATTATTGAACTTTATGAGTGCAAATATTCAGTAAGAAAAAGTTAATATCCAAATTTTTTACAATATTTTTTTTGTTTTCAATTT
>CAMZMA010000021.1 GCA_947311815.1 uncultured Flavobacteriaceae bacterium | reverse complement strand
GCTTTAGGAGTACTTTTAATCTTTTTATACTCTTTTTTTAATTTTGGTTTTCTTTGTAACGGTCTATTACTTTTACCCTGTTGTCGTCCTCTCGACGAGTTTCTATCTGTACTCATGATTATCTTTGCAAAAATTTAAAAATAATCATGAGTACAGATAGAAACTCGTCGAGAGGACGACAACAGGGTAAAAGTAATAGACCGTTACAAAGAAAACCAAAATTAAAAAAAGAGTATAAAAAGATTAAAAGTACTCCTAAAGCAGATTCATTAGCAGGCATTAGATTAAATAAATACATTTCAAATTCGGGCGTTTGTTCTCGTAGGGAAGCAGATGTATATATAGAACAAGGAAGTGTAACGATTAACGGAAAATTAGTGACAGAAATGGGGCATAAAGTAATGCCTGATGATGTTGTTAAGTTTGATGGAACTTCTATTTCGCCTGAAGAAAAACGATACATCTTATTAAACAAACCTAAAAACTACATCACAACTATGGATGATGATAGAGGGCGGAAAACAGTGATGGATTTAATTACCAATGCAACCAAAGAACGTGTATATCCAGTGGGTAGATTAGATAGGAATACCACAGGATTGTTGCTATTTACTAATGATGGAGATTTGGCTAAAAAATTAACACATCCAAAGCATAATGTACGTAAATTATACCACGCCTCTCTTGATAAAAAATTGAGTTTAGCCGATTTACAAAAACTAAGAGACGAAGTAATTATTGAAGGTAGAAAAGTGTTTATTGATGCTGTTTCTTATGTAGAAGGCGAACGGAAAACAGAAGTAGGTATAGAAATACACTCTGGTAGGAACAGAATTGTACGTAAAATATTTGAAAACTTAGGCTATAAAGTAGTCAAATTAGATAGAGTTGTTTTTTCTGGATTGACCAAGAAAAATTTGCCAAGAGGTAGATGGAGAGAGTTGACAAAGCAAGAAATTAACACTTTACAAATGGTGTAAAACGAAAAAACCCAAACAAATAATATGTTTGGGTTTTTTGTGGTACCTCCAGGAATCGAACCAGGGACACAAGGATTTTCAGTCCTTTGCTCTACCAACTGAGCTAAGGTACCATTGCCTTAGCGGATGCAAATATAAAACGCATTTTTTACTTCTACCAACAAAATTTAATAAAATGTGTTGTATTTTTGAAATTACTTTAAATTTGCGAAATGAATCTAATAATTGATGTTGGTAATACACGGGTAAAAGCAGCTGTTTTTAAGGAAGATACACTCTTGGAACTCGTGGTTTTTGATAAGAGAAAAATCATATCAGAAATTAAAAAAATTCTTGCAAAATTTGCTGTTTCAAGAGGGATTTTGTCATCTGTAAGTGTAATTTCTCTAAAAAAACGACAAAAATTGCAGTCGATTCTTCCAGTTTTGATTGTTTCAGCAACAACAAAAGTACCTTTTCGTAATTTATACAAAACACCAAAAACGTTAGGAGTAGATCGAATAGCATTAGCTTGTGCCGCTTTTAAAATGTTTCCTAAAAAAAATATATTGATAATAGATGCAGGTACATGTATTACTTTTGATGTAATTAATGAAAAAGGAGAGTATTTAGGAGGTGCAATATCTCCGGGTGTTAAAATGCGATATCAATCGTTGCATTATTTTACTGCTAAATTGCCTTCTTTAGAAATAGCGCTACCTAAAAACATGATTGGAAAAACTACTGTAGAAAGCATAAACTCGGGTGTTGTAAACGGTGTTTGTAATGAAATTGATGGAGTTATCAATCAATATAAAAGTGAATTTCAAGATTTAACAATAGTTTTAACAGGAGGAGACACAAATTTCTTGGCTAAACAATTAAAAAGTAGCATATTTGCCAATCGAAATTTTCTCCTATACGGATTAAATGAAATATTGATATTTAATAAAAAATGATGATTAGAAGAATCGTAATAATACTTATAATTTTAACTTCCTTAAGTGCTTTTGCACAAAGATCAACTTCATCTCCGTATTCCGTTTTTGGTATAGGAGAAGAATTTAATGTAAAAACTGTAGAACAGGTAAGTATGGGAGGTATTGGAGTTGCTCTTAGTAGTGCTTCGTATTTAAACTTTACCAATCCAGCAGCAAATGCCAGTTTAAGGTATGCAACCTATGGTTTTGGATTGTTAAATAATGATTTAACAATTAAAGATGTATCGGGGTCGCAATCATCAACATCTACTAATTTAAGTTATTTTGCTTTTGGCACACCCATTGGTAAAAGAGCAGGTTTTTCGGTAGGTATGCAACCCATTTCTTCTGTAGGCTATTCTTTGTTAAGCAATAAGCTTGATCCAAATAATAGTAATGATATTATAGAAATTACTAAATTTTCTGGAAAAGGAGGCGTAAATAGAGTGTATGGTAGCTTTGGGATTTTTGTTTCTAAAAATTTAGCTTTAGGTATTGAAGCCGATTTTGCTTTCGGTACTATTGAAAATAGTATTATCAATCAAAGAGCAAATGTGTCTTTAGCTACTAAATATGAAGAAAAATCTATAATTAGAGGAGGTTCGTTAAAAATAGGAGCTCAATATAAAAAGAACTTAAAAAATAATTTACATGTAGATTTTGGCGCAACCATTAAAATTGGTAATGATTTAAAAGCGACAGGAACAAGTAAAATTTATTCGTTGACCTTTTCTTCAACAGGGTCTGAAATTCCAAGAGATGTTTTATCTACAGAAACCTTGTCAGGTAATTTTACTTTACCAACTCAAACAATTTTAGGAACAGGTATTGGTAAAATAAATAAATGGTACACAGGGTTTGAATATGAATATCAAAATGCCCTAGATGCTTCAGGTTATTTATCAGCAAATAATGCGGCGTATTCTTACGAAAAATCGAACAGAATTTCTTTTGGAGGATTTTATATCCCTAAAATAAACTCTATTTCTAACTATTTTCAAAGAGTAACGTATAGAGCAGGTTTACGCTTTGAGAGTACAGGTTTGTTAGTAAACGGAACATCAACACCAAATAATTTTACCTCAATAAACGACTTTGGCATATCTTTTGGATTAGGCTTACCACTAGGAAACCGATTATCTAATGTTAATTTAGGATTTGAGTACGGAAAAAAAGGAACTACAAATAATAAATTAATACAAGAAAATTATTTTAATTTTAGATTAAGTTTATCTTTGAACGATATTTGGTTTAGAAAAAGACAAATTGATTAACAAAAAACAATTAAAAATGAAGAAAATTACGTTAATACTTGCAGGGTTATTCCTTTTAGTAAATGTTGGAACTACAAATGCGCAAGCTGATAGAGAATGTAGTGTAAGAGCAAATCTTTTTAATGGAGACTATAGCTCTAAAAACTATGACGATGCTTATGGTCATTTAATTTGGTTATTAGACAATTGCCCTGATAAATACGTAAGTGTTTATCAAAGAGGAGATAAAATAGCAAAAACAAAATTTAAAAATGGTGCTGATAAAACTACTGATTTAGCCCTTATTAAGAGAATATATAACCAACGATTACAATATTTTCCTAAAAAGAAACCTGCTAAAGTTCATAGTGATTATGCGACCTTTTTAACTAAAAACAAATTAGCATCAGAAGAAGAAATATTTGCTTTGTTAGAAAAAGCGTATAAAATTTCTCCTAAAGATATGAGTGTAAAAAATATTTACAAATATTTTAAAGGTGTTACAGAAAAAAATAAGGATACAAATCCTCAAAAAGTTTTCGATACTTATGATGATGTATTAGAATCTGTAGGAGAAAAATTAGAAGATTATTCAAAGAAAATATATAAGTTAACCAAAGACTCTACAAGAGTGTTAGATAAAAAAGAAGCTAGAAGATTAAAAGCGTATAAGATTAATTCTAAGGCTTTAGGTACTGTAGAAGGGGGGCTAGATGCAATCATTTCTAAATTAGCTACCTGCGAAAGATTAGTGCCTTTATACAATAGAGATTTTGAGAAAAATAAAACAAATGATGTTTGGTTAAAAAGAGCTGTTTCTAGAATGTATAATAAAGGGTGTCAAGAAGATCCTTTGTATGAAAAATTAGCGAGAGCTTATGCAGAAGCATCTCCATCAGCAGATTCTTATTCATTCTTAGCAGGAATCTTAGAGAAAAACGGAAATGCAAGTGGAGCAACAGCAATGAGACAAAAAGCTTTTGATTTAGAAACCGACCCTTATAAAAAAGCAAAATTCAAATTAAAATTTGCTCATTTTGCTAAAAAAAGAGGTCAAAAAGCAAAAGCAAGAAGTTTAGCATACGAAGCATTAAAGTTCAATCCTAATTTTGGGAAAGCGTATTTATTTATTGCAACATTATACGCATCTAGCGCAAACTCTTGTGGTAAAAGCGAATATGAAAAAAGAATGGTGTATGTAGCAGCATATAATAAAGCAAGAAAAGCATCGGCAATAGACCCAAGTATTTCTTCGTTAGCTGGTAGATATATGAGAAATTACAAAGCGAAGTTTCCTTCTAAAAAGGTTATCTTTACAGCAGGCGTGGCATCAGGAAGTACTTATAAGATAAGATGCTGGATTGGGGAAACAGTAAGAGTTCCTTAAAAAAACAAATGAAACAATTTTTTAAAATAATAATGAAAAGCATTACAATTGTAGCTACAGTTGTAATGCTTTTTTCTTGCACCAACAACTCTCAACAGGTAAGAGATTTTTTAGCAGATAAAAATTTGCCAATTGGCGTTGCTAAAAAAGCTTTTCATGTGTACAAAGATTCTGGCAGAATAACCTCAAAATTGTACACACCTTTAATGTTAGATTTTAGCAACAGAGAAGAGCATCCTTATAGCGAGTTTCCTAAAGGAATACGAATTGTTAATTTTGAAAAAAACGGAATAGATTCGGTAACTATTACAGGAGATTATGCATTGTCTTATGCCAAAACAGAAGTGTCAGAAATCATAGGAAATGTAGTGATTTTAAATCATTCTGAAGATAAAAAATTAGAGACAGAACAAATGTATTGGGATCAAAAAACAAAGTATTTTTTTTCTGAAAAACCGTTTCTTTTAATTACAAAAACCGATACCATAAAAGGAACAGGTTTTGAGTCTAAAGAAGATTTAAGCAAATGGGTTTCTAAAAAAATATCAGGACAAATAACAACAAACGAAGAAGAGTAATGAATAAAATTTGGAAATTTTTACAATACGGATACCTAATTATTGCTGTCATTTTTTTTATTGAAGGGATTGTAAGGTTTAATACAGAAAGAGAAAAATCATATATGTGGTTTGGTTTTAGTATTTTTATTACCTTCGTGTTTTTCTTTAAAAGACATTTTAGAAAAAAAGTAGAAAAGAGAAACGCACAACACTAAATGGAAGCAGAATTAGCTATTATTGTTATTTCAATTATTTTATCAGCCTTTTTTTCTGGGATGGAAATAGCGTTTGTATCTGCCAATAAACTTCATATCGAGTTAGAAAAAAAACGTGCAGGTTTTCTTCCTAAAATACTAGAAAAACTTACCCAAAAATCATCAAAATTTATCACCACCATGTTGGTAGGTAATAACATCGCTTTGGTGGTGTATAGTTATTTTATGGGAAAATTTTTAATGCGTTTTCTTCCAGTACATGCATTAAACGAATTTACAGTTTTATTGCTTCAAACCTTAATTTCTACACTGGTTATACTAATTACGGCAGAATTTATTCCAAAAGCCATTTTTAGAATTTATGCAAATGAAGTGATGAAAATTTTTGCAGTTCCCGCATATTTCTTTTATGTAATTTTTCATTTTTTCTCTGAGTTTATAACTGCTATATCCGATTTCTTTTTACGTGTTTTTTTTAAAACAGATGCAGAAGAAGAACAAAGAGAGTTTAGTAAAGAAGAATTAGGAAATTATATAACGGAGCAATTAGAAACAGGAAATGATGATACTGATGTAGATTCAGAAATTCAAATTTTTCAAAATGCCTTAGAGTTTCAAAAGGTGAAAGCTAGAGAAATTATGGTGCCCAGAACCGAATTGCAAGCCATAGAAATACACAATAATGTTAGCAATTTGCGGCAACAATTTATTGATTCTGGATTGTCAAAAATTTTAGTATTTAAAACATCTTTAGATGATATTGTAGGCTATGTAAATGCTTTTGAGCTTTTTAAAAAACCGAAAACAATCAAATCAATTTTATTACCTGTAGAGTTGGTGCCAGAATCGATGATGATAAATGATGTGTTAAATAGTTTGATAAAAAAACGAAAAAGTATTGCAGTTGTAGTAGATGAATACGGAGGAACATCAGGTATTATTACGGTAGAAGATGTTGTAGAAGAGCTTTTTGGCGAAATAGAAGACGAACATGATACACAAGAATTGTTAGAAGAAAAAGTGAATGATAATGAATATCTTTTCTCTGCAAGATTAGAAATTGATTATCTAAATGAAATCTATCATTTAAATATTCCTAAAGAATACGCTTTTGAAACCTTAGGAGGATATGTAATAAATCATACCGAAAACATCCCAGAACAAGACGAAGAAATAGAAATTGACCATTTTAAAATTAAAATTACAGCAAAAAGTGCTTCAAAAATTGAGTCGATTCATCTTAAAATCATCAATAAAGAGCAATAATTCTTGCTATAATTACAACTTCTTAAAAAAACAATACAATTACTTATTTAATAGTTGCAAACGGTTGCATTATTAAAACCCAAATTGTATCTTCGCACACTGAAAATAAAACAAATATTTTATGGCAATTTTATCAAAAATTAGAGAACGTTCATTATTTCTAATTGCAATTATAGGTTTAGCGCTTTTTGCTTTCGTTTTAGATCCATCAAAAATTTTTAATTCTAGTAAAGTAGAAGAAATTGGAGAAATTAACGGAGAAACAATAGATCGAAAAGATTTTGTTAAAGCATTAGAAGATTATAAAACCCAAACAGGAAATAGAGTTTCTGAAATGCAAGCAGCAAAAACTGTTTGGAATAACATTTTAAGAAAAAAAATCTATCAAAAACAATTAGCAGATGCAGGTATTACTGTGGGAGAAGAAGATGTTTGGTTAGAAATTATAAATGCACCTTCAGTAAAAAATAATCCGCAATTTAAAAATGAAGCAGGTTTGTTTGACGAAGAAAAGTTCAAACAATTTTTAGCAGATACAAAAGAAAATAATCCAAAGCTATGGAGTGCTTGGTCTAATTATATGAATCAAATTAGAGACAATGCAGAAAAAAACACGTACAACAATTTAGTTACAGCGGGTTTAGGGGCATCGTTAAAAGAAGGAGAAAATCAATATTTTAATGAAAATACTACGATTGATGCAAGATATGTTTACGTACCATATACAAGTATTGTAGATAGTTTAGTAAATGTTTCTAAAAACGAAATTAAAGCATACATTAAATCGCACGCAACTGATTTTGAAGTAGATGCAACTAGAGATATTTCTTATGTTAAGTTTGATATAAAGCCGACGACTACAGATGAAGAAGCTATTAAAAAAGAAGTTGCTACTTTATTAGATGATAGAAAAGAATATAGTAATGTAACAAAAGGAGAAATTACAGTACAAGGGTTTAAAAACACTAGTGATTTAAAAGAATTTTTTATAGAAAATGGGTCTGATATTAATTTAAATTCAAAAGAAAATTTTGTATTTAAAAACCAAGTTTCAAAAGAAATTTCAGAAGCCGTTTTTAAAGGAAATAAAGGAGATGTATTTGGTCCTTACAAAGACAAAGGATTCTTTAAAATTTCTAAAATTACAGAAGTTACTCAAATGCCAGATTCTGTAAAAGCAAGCCATATCTTAATTCCTTTTATAGGGTCGAGAGCAGCAACAGCAGAAACGAAACAAACAGAAGAACAAGCTAAAAAAACAGCAGATAGTATTGTAAAAATAATAAAAAGAAATTCTTTTAAATTTACAGCATTAGCAAAAAAGTTTTCTAAAGATAAAAGTAATGCTGATAAAGGCGGAGATTTAAAATGGTTTACATACAGTAGAATGGTTCCTGAGTTTAGAGATTATGCCTTTTTGCATAAAAAAGGAAGTATAGGTGTTGTAAAAACAGCTTTTGGTTTTCACGTTATTAAAATTGATGACCAGAAAAATAATCAAAAAGCGGTAAAATTAGCAACATTTGGAAGAAAAATTGTTCCTTCTGAAGCTACCGAAAACAAAGCTTTTCAAGATGCAGAAAACTTCTCGCTAGAAGTATCTAAAGGAGATTCATTTTTTAATGTAGCAAGAGATAAAAAATATCAAACAAAAACAGCTTCTGGGTTAAAAATGTTAGACGAAAATGTTTCAGGTATAGGTAAACAAAGACAAATTGTATCTTGGGCCTTTAATAAAGATTCTAATGTAGGCGACTTTAAACGTTTTGATTTAGAGAATGGTTACGTTGTTGCTTTTATTACTGCAAAAATTAATAAAGGATTGACACCTGTATCAAGAGCGGCTAGCAAAATAAAACCTATGTTGATAAACAAAAAGAAAGCTAAATTAATCAATGAAAAGTTAAAAGGAAGTACATTGCAAGAATTAGCAACAGCTACTAAAATACCTGTTAGAAATACCTCTAAAGTAAATTTAAAAAGCCCAACTATTTCAGGTGTAGGTTTTGAACCCAATGTAGTAGGAGCAATGTATAATGCAACAGTTGGTAAAGTATATAAAGGAATTGAAGGTAAAAAAGGAGTTTTTTCTTTTAAAGTAATAAAAAAAGAATTACCAACTAAATTACCTAATTATCATTTTTTAAGTAAACAAATTGCTAAAAAAAGAAAAACACAAACATCAAAAGTTTATGATGCTATTAAAAATGCATCTGATATAGAAGATAATAGAGCTAGTTTTTACGGAATTCAATAAAAATAGTTTCTTTTAAAATTTAAAAACCGAATCAAATTTGATTCGGTTTTTTTGTGTATAAAAAAATAACCTATAAATAACCTTTCTTCAGTCTTAAATGTATAAAACACAGCAATTCTCCTTTAAGATTCTACATAAATTTGTATTTTAGCTGTTCACTTCAAGAAAATAAACAATAAGAAAATGTCAGAGATAGCAAAGTTACAAATCGGAGAAAACACATATGAGTTTCCATTAGAGAAAGGAACAGAAAATGAGGTAGCCATAGATATAAAAAAATTAAGAGGAGCTACAGGAGGGATCACCACATTAGATCCAGGTTTTAAAAATACAGGGTCATGTAAAAGTGCCATTACTTTTTTAGATGGCGAAAAAGGGATATTGAGATACAGAGGGTACGATATTGAAGAATTAGCCAATAATGCAAGTTTTTTAGAAGTATCTTACTTGGTGATTTTTGGAGAATTACCTACAGCATCTGAATTAGAAAATTTTGAAAAAGAAGTAAATGACAAATCGTTTGTAAACGAAGAAATGAAAAGCATTATTAATGGTTTTCCTCGTTCTGCTCACCCAATGGGTATTTTATCTTCTATGACAAGCGCATTAACTGCTTTTTACCCCACACGTTTAGATGTAACTTCTAATAAAGCAATTTTTAAAGAAGTAGTTCGATTAATAGGTAAATTTCCTATTCTTGGTGCTTGGGCAATGAGAAAAAGAAATGGGTGGCCATTAGGTTATACAGATTCAAGCCTTAATTATATAGAAAATTTATTAAAATTATTATTTGAAAAACCATCAGAAAAATTTGCACCCAACGCTAAAGTAGTAAAAGCTTTAAATAAATTGTTAATATTACATATAGATCATGAGCAAAATTGCTCTACTTCAACAGTAAGATTAATAGGTTCTTCGCACGCAGGTTTACACGCTTCAATTTCTGGAGGTGTCTCTGCTCTTTGGGGGCCATTACACGGAGGTGCAAATCAAGCTGTTTTAGAAATGTTAGAAGACATTCAAAAAGATGGAGGAGATGTAGAAAAATACATTAATAAAGCAAAAGATAAAAACGATCCGTTTAGATTAATGGGGTTTGGGCATAGAGTGTATAAAAATTTCGATCCTAGAACTTCATCAGCAGAAGCTTTGATGATTTTTGCTCTAGGATCGAAATTTTTATACACTCTATGCCCAAACCCCATTAATCTAAACGGATCGTTTTTATCTTTTGCTTTATTAATGTATTTTTCTACATCTCCTCCAT
>CAMZMA010000020.1 GCA_947311815.1 uncultured Flavobacteriaceae bacterium | reverse complement strand
CGCACTTGATCTAATTGAGACTCTTTTTCTAATTCCTTTTTCAGGATACTTAAAAGCTCTTTTTTTCATGATCTACCAATTTCTCTACAATCAATTGTAAATTCATATCCTTTTTCTTAATTTGTGCAAAACTAACAATTTCTACATTATTTAAGAACAGGAATTCTTATAAAGAAACCGATTTTATAAAAATATTTTGTTTTTTCTATTTACAAAGTTAAAATTCAAGCCCCACCCCACTAATAAAGAGCTGTTCATGATAAAAAAATTACTCTTTTACATTTTGAAAAACATACACTTCGGTAGCACCCGAACCATATTTTTGATAGGAAGCGTCGTAATATTTTACAGGATATTTATTAAACAAATAGTGTAGTTCGGTTTTTAAAACACCTGCTCCTATACCGTGAATAAACACAATTTTTGATATTTTTTTTTGAATACAATATTCTATTTTTCTACGAGCCGTAGCCACCTGTAAAGACAGCATATCAAAATTATCCATACCTCGTGTAGAGTTTGTAAGTTGATGAATGTGCAAATCTACTTCCATCACAATTTCTTTTTTTTCTTTTACAAAAACCGATTTTTTTTTCGATTTTTGTGTAATTTTTTGCCTCAATAACGGATGATTTATATCAGAAAATTTAGACAGCTCATGTTGTTCTGTTTCTATTTTTACCAATTCTGATGGATGAAATTGATAGATCATTCCGTCTGCATCTTCAATAGAAATTACATCAGCATTAACAGCAACAACTGTTCCTTTTAATACATCGTCTAAAACAGCTACTTTATTTCCCTTACTAAAACCCATTAAATTAACTTTAAATTCATCTATAAAATGAATACTTCTTTTATTTTTGTGTAAAAAAAATCAGATGATTGCACCTAACCACATGAATCCTAAAAATTTCTTTAAAAATACTGCAAAAAACACCTTAATCCCTTCTGACAGAAAGGTGCTTTTACAAAAAATTGCTCAAAAAATTGCTGATGAATATACAACTCGTACAACGTCTTTTGGTCTTAACTTTATCTGCACACATAACTCACGCAGAAGTCAAATAGCACAAGTTTGGACTTTTTTTGCGATTGATTATTTTCATTTAGACAAAATACTTCCTTATTCGGGAGGTACAGAAACAACCGCTTTTCATAAAAACACGGTAAAAACACTTCAAAAAACAGGTTTTTTATTCAATTTGATTGATTTTTCGCACAAAAACCCCAACTATTCGATTTCTTATAAAAACGCAACAACAACATTAGTAGGTTTTTCTAAGCTGCATGATGACGCTTCAAATAGCAAACCTTATATAGCCATTACCACATGCAATCATGCTGATGAAAACTGCCCGTTTATACCAGAAGCCATTTACAGGTTTCATTTGCCTTTTGTAGACCCAAAATCGTTTGACAATACTGAGTTTGAAGAAAAAAAGTACCAAGAAACGAATCAGCAAATTGCTAGCGAAGTGTTTTTTATTTTTAAAAAAGTAGCTGAATTAACTTCTTAAACTTCTCTATTTTTAGTATACGGAATACTCGCTAAAATATGTTTTATCGCATTTACTCTTGCTTCCGTTTTTCTGTTGGCACGAATCACTTTCCAAGGAGAAATTTTTGTTTTTGTCTTAGCAAACATCGCTTTTTTATAGGTTGTGTAATCATCCCAAAGATCTTGAGCTTTTTCATCAACAGCGGTCATTTTCCATTGTTTTTAAGGGGTCTTTTTTTATCTCTTCAAATCGTTTTGCTTGCTCTCTTTTAGAAATGGACATGTATATTTTTACCAATCGAATTCCCGATTCTAATATCATTCGTTCAAAATCATTTACTTGATTCATGAAAATTTGATATTCTTTTTCGGTACAAAATCCGTTTACAGGTTCTACAACAGCTCTATTGTACCAACTTCTATCAAAAAATACAATTTGTCCTGCCATAGGAAATTCTTCTACATATCGTTGAAAATACCATTGTGTTTTTTGGTCTTCTGTCGGTTTTGGTAACGCCACAATACGCAAATGACGTGGATTCATTTTTTCTGTTATCCGTCTAATTGCACCACCTTTACCTGCAGCATCTCTACCTTCAAAAATAACAATTACACGTTCTCCTTTTTCTATGACATCGGTTTGTAGTTTTATGAGCTCTATTTGTAGTTTTTTTAATTGTTTACCGTAATCTACATATCTAATTGCTCTAGAATAACTTAAAACATCTTTTCTTAACAAAGCCATCAATCCTTTTTTAGAATTTAGCTTTTTTACATCTTCTTGAGTTAAATTTTTATTTTCCATTTTTAAAATTCTTTTACAGATCTATAATAACGCATTACAATATTGGGGTCTGGTAATAATGATGTTTCTGCTTTTTCTTTATCGTCATAATCAAATTTAGAAAGTACATAACGCATACTTTCTAAACGAGCTTCTAACTTATTATTGGTTTTTACCACAATCCAAGGACAATATGAGGTATGTGTTTTACTAAACATTTGCTCTTTGTAAAAAGTATATTCATTCCACATTTCTTGCCCTTTTTGATCTACAGGACTAAATTTCCATCGCTTTAAAGGATTTTTTAATCGTGCATCAAAACGAGCCTGCTGTTCATCCTTAGAAATAGAAAACCAAAATTTAATAATTTCTACTCCAGACTCATACAACATGTGCTCAAACTCTGGTACTTGTACCATATATTGTTTGTATTGTTCATCTGAACAGAACCCCATTACAGGTTCTACCACTGCTCTATTATACCAGCTTCTATCAAAAAAAACGATTTCTCCTGGGTTTGGTAATTGTTTAATATATCGTCTAAAATACCATTGTCCTTGCTCTACTTCTGTTGGTTTTGTTAACGCTACCAAACGCATAGAACGAGGATTTAAATGTTCTGTAAATCGTCTAATCGAACCTCCTTTACCCGCAGCATCTCTTCCTTCAAAAACAATAGCGATTCGCTTGTTGTTTTTTTGTACCCATTGTTGGAGTTTTACCAACTCCATTTGTAATTTTTTCAAATCTTCTTCGTAAGTAAGTTCTTCTAAAGCAACATTAAATACTTTACTTTTCTTTTTTGCAACTTCTATAAGTTCTTGTTTTGTACTTATATTTTTAAAATCTTCTAACGTTATTTTTGATATTGTATCCATATTATTTTTACTGATAATTACCTGACTAAATTACAAAATTATCTACTATTAAAAAACTGTTTTGTCTTTTTATTTTAAAACTTATTTTTGATCTAAAAACTAAAGAAAAACACAGGGCAAACTCATACTTTTATCTTGCTGGTTTTTTGCCACGAACCTGCCTTTGTCGGCAGACAGATTCACGAATTTTACCCCCAAAACAACGGTTTTACAATTCCACAAATTAAAAATCCAAAGGATTTTTTAAAGATTCGAGTT
>CAMZMA010000019.1 GCA_947311815.1 uncultured Flavobacteriaceae bacterium | reverse complement strand
GATTAATTTACTAAAAATCAGTTAATTGTATTTTTGTCATGTACTTAGATGATAAATATTAATAAAAAATCTGTTCGAGAGGAGTTGATACCTAATTTAAATATCAAAAATTCTCGACTCCTATCGAACAGACATACCTAAAAACCTTGTTTTTTGAACAATCAGCTAATTAATTGTTTTGCCAATCTATTTTTCTTGAAGTATACATTACCGCAGAAAGAATTACAAATAAACCAATACTACCAACCAATAAAGCATAGTTTTCTAATTGAATAATTATAAAAATAAAACCGTATAAAACACTAAGAGAAATGCCAATAAAAGAGGTGAATTTTGTGTTTTTTAAAATTGATTTTGAGTAGAAAGTAATTAGAGAAATCACAGAAATACCAGCAATTATATACGCCTTTAAATAACTACTATGCTCAGATATTGAAATAAGTAAGGTGTAAAACATGGTCAATGCAATACCAATCATTAAATATTGAAATGGATGAATGTGAATTTTACTCATCGTTTGTATTAAAAAGAAGATTAAAAAAGTAAGCCCGATAACTAAAAACCCGTATTTAATTGAGCGTTCACTTTTCTGATATTCATCTACAGGAATCATAAAGTTAACACCAAAAGCGTAATGCATTAAGTTTGGAATTCCGTTAAAAGATTGTTGAGAAAAAGGTCTATTTATTTCTAAAATTTTCCATTTGGCATTAAAGCCAGTATCTGTAATTTTATCTGAGTTATACGGAATGTATTCACCTAAGAAATTAGCTGTTTTCCAATCTGATTTTATGGTAACCAAAGTTTCTTTTCCAATAGGGATAAAGCGTATTTGCTTACTTCCGTTAATGTTAATATTCATAGAAAATTGAATGCTGTTTTTTATGGGAAGGTTTTCTTTGGCAATAAATTTACTTTCTAAGATGTGTAGTTCAAGGGGTTGTAAATTAAATTTGTTATACCTATTTTGAGCTTGCTGATTTGTTCCTTGATATTTAGAAGTAAAGGAATATTTTTTTTTGTTTAATTTTATTTCAACCAAACTATTTACTCCTTTTAAGTTAGAAGTTTTGATAATCATTCTTGCTTTTTCCCAAACAATATCTTTTTTATCTAAGTCAATTTCGCTAAAATCTGGCGTGATAAAATTTCCATTTATAGCAATATTACTTTTGTAAACGGCTGTTTTGTAAATACCTCGTTTTTTTTCTTCAGGGTTAATAGTAGAAGTAATGTCTAATTCTTTTGGAAAGAAATACGCGTATTTTATTTCTTCTATAGTTTCTGTTTGTAGTTCTTTTGTTTTTTCGTGTATAATTGTTTTTTTATGATATGTTTTATAAGGTATTTTTAAAATTGGTCCGTAAAGTAAAACTTCTTTTCCCCATTTTTGATTAATTTCATTCACTACTTCTTGTTGACGTAATGTGCGTTCGCTGATTAAATCTTGAATATACGATAGCGGAATTAATAGAATGATTACTAAGAATCCTACCATACCCATTCTAGCAGTGATTGATTTTTTGACCCATTTTCCAAATTTTCCTTGTTGTTGATTGTTTGTTTTCATAATTGTTTTAAGTGTTTATTAAATGATTCCTTATTAATGTAATTATTTTTTAAAAGAACTTTGTTTTTCAAAGTAATTAAGTAAAAAAATATTAAGTGTTTCTAATTAATTTTTCTAATGCGTTAATGTGTTTTTTAAATTCAACTTTACCAAGTTTAGTTGCATAGTATTTTGTGTTAGGTTTTCGTCCAATAAATTGTTTTTTTACCAATAGATATTCTAATTTTTCCAATGCTTTTATATGACTTGCTAAATTACCATCGGTAATGCCTAATAATTCTTTTAATCGGTTAAAATCTGCACATTCATTTACCATTAAAATAGACATAATGCCAAGTCGTACTCTATGATCAAATGCTTTGTTTATATGTAGTATGATATTTTTCAATACAGTTGTTTTTTAGAAAGATGTCAAAGTTATTCTTTGTCGTATTTAAAATACATAATACTACCATAAATAATATGAAAAAAACCGAATCCAATTACCCAAAACCAAAAGCCATATCCTGGTATAATGGCAGAGAGTAATCCTAATAATATTTCTGAATATCCTAAATATTTAATGTTTCTAAATGTAAAATTTGATGCATTTACTAAAGAAATTCCATAAAAAAGGAGCATCAAAGCACCTGTTTGACCATACCTTTGCTGATTCAAAATAATTAAAATATATATACCTCCTGATAAAAGAGGAATTAAAAAGTTTTTTAAAAGCCTGATAGAAGTTTCATTCCATATATTTTCATTATTTTTCTTTGCTTTTTTACTTGTTAAATAAATTGCTGTTAAAATACTTAAAGCGGCTACGATGAAAAGATCTAATAGTATGAGACGAAAAACTCTGCCATCTAATATTAGATAGCCTCTTTTACTGTTTTCTACCAGCCAATAGGCGTAACCTGCACCAATTAATGCATAAACACCTGCCATAATTCCAGATAGTCCGCTTAATGAAATAAACTTTGATGATTTATTCATTAAATCTTTAATTTCTGAAATATCTTTTAAATAATTTTTGTTACTCATCTTTAAAGAACTTTGAATTGCAAAGTAAATAAATATTTTTGTATCACGCAACAAAAGGAGAGGTAATTTAATTTTTAAGTGTTCCGTAAATAATATGAGCAACTCCTAAAATAAGTAAAGATGAATTCCAATAACTAGGAATCATAAGGGTTGTAAGACCTAATAAAAAACAAATTCCTATGAGTAAATAATTGTTTTTATTGTCTAATTTTTTAAATAAAATTAACAAAAATCCGTATAAAAATAAAAAAGCAGGAGTAAGGTATGCCACTAAATTGATTGATTTTAAATAAAAAAGAAGAGAACATCCAACAAAAATAAATCCTAAATATTTCCAACATAGTTTTTTACTAGAAAGATTCCAAAAAGTATAATTTTCTTTTTTTGCTTTTCTTTTTCCCGAAAAATAAAGGGCTAATGATGAAAAAAGAATTGTTAAAAAGACAACTAAAAGAATTAGTATTTCAATAATTTGAGGAGACATCAACATCATAGGAGAATCATCAATTAAAAACTGAGCTAAAATGAGTTCAATTACATAGGCAGCAATTAAAAAATAGACTCCAATTAACATACTGGTAAAACCTTGCAAAGAAAGGTTTATGGTAGAATTTGAGTTGTTATTAGTAGATGTTGGCATATTGTTTTATCTTTCGCTAAGATAATCAATAAAATGAAACCAGCAGAAAACTATATTTTAGAGCAGCCAGAACCTTTTAAAAGTATTTTGTTGCATTTACAACTGCTTATAGAAAGCTCTTTTGCTGATGTAGTATTAAAGTACAAGTATAAAATTCCGTTTTATTATTTGAACGATAAACCTTTTTGTTACTTAAATTCTGTGGTAAAAAAAGGATATGTAGATGTCGGTTTTTGGGCTTCGGCACATTTGAAATACAATGAGCATCTATTATCAGACGGACGAAAAGTAGTAAAATCGTTACGATATCAATCTGTAAAAGAGATTGATGAAAGCATCTTACTATCTGTATTAGAAGAAGCCTGTCAAGTAAATTACAAAGGGTTTTGGTTAAAATAAATGTCTTTTTAAATAAAAATGTAGAAATAATTTAAAATGTATCTTCGTTTTCCTACATTAGTCCTCTTAAATTAATAAAATGAAGTATCCAAAAAAAGTAACTATTGGAGATATTACCGTAAGAGATGGCTATCAGCACGAAGAAAAATTTATTCCTACGGATGCTAAATTATGGATGTTAGAAGAACTCTTATTAGCAGGTTTTAAGCATGTCGAAGTAACCAATTTTGGAAATCCAAAAGGGATGCCGCAATTTGCCGATGCCGATGTTTTGTTTCAAAAAATTAGAACCTCTAAAAAAGTAGCACATTTATTAGATGATGCTT
>CAMZMA010000018.1 GCA_947311815.1 uncultured Flavobacteriaceae bacterium | reverse complement strand
AATGCTCGGTTTGTATTTACTAAATTTGTTGCTTAACCAACGCAACTAATCTTATACAAGACCGTTCATCCAAAATCACCAACACAATACAGCATACATATGCCTTAAAAAAACTTCCTTTAAAATGAGTTTCATTTTAAAGGAAGTTTTCAATAAAAATACAACAAATTAAATCGCACTAATAATATCGTATTTAGTTATAATATGATGTTTTCCGTTTTCTAAATCAACCAAAACAGCTTGATTTTCTTTGGTAATGAGTTTAGAAACCGCATCAATAGAAGTGCCTTTTTTAACAATAGGAAAAGCAGCCCCCATTACTTCTCTAATCGGTTTATCGGCAATATTTTTATCAGCTAAATAACTACGTAACAACGCAGTTTCATCTACAGAACCTACAAAACCATTAATATCTTCAACAGGGATTTGAGAAATTTTAAACTCACGCATTCTTTCAATGGCGTGCGATACCAATTCTTCGGTTTTTACCGAAATCATCGGTTGGTCTATGTGGCTTTTAATTAAATCGGCAGCAGTAGTGTTTTCTTCCTCTAAGAAACCACGTTCGCGCATCCAATCATCATTAAACATTTTTCCTACATACCTGCTTCCGTGGTCATGAAACAATACAACCACAACATCATCTTTGGTAAAATGATCTTTTAATTGCAACAATCCTTTAATAGCAGAACCTGCCGAATTCCCTACAAAAATACCTTCTTCTTTGGCAATTTTACGTGTATAAACAGCGGCATCTTTATCGGTTACCTTGGTAAATCCATCAATAATAGAAAAATCGACATTTTTAGGCAAAATATCTTCACCAATTCCTTCGGTGATGTACGGATAAATTTCATTCTCATCAAAAATTCCTGTTTCATGGTATTTTTTAAACACAGATCCGTAAGTATCTATTCCCCAAATTTTAATATCAGGATTTTTCTCTTTCAAATATTTTCCGATTCCAGAAATTGTTCCTCCAGTTCCAACCCCCACCACAAAATGAGTGATTTTTCCGTTGGTTTGTTCCCAAATTTCTGGTGCAGTTTGCTCATAATGTGCCAACGCGTTAGACGGATTGTCGTACTGATTTACATACCAAGAATTGGGTGTTTCTGCTCCCAAACGTTTAGAAACCGAATAATAAGACCTCGGATCTTCGGGTTCTACATTGGTAGGACACACAATTACCTCTGCCCCAACCGCTCGTAAAATATCCATTTTTTCTTTCGATTGCTTGTCCGAAATTACAAAAATACACTTGTAGCCTTTTATAATTGCTGCTAATGCCAAACCCATTCCTGTGTTTCCAGAGGTCCCTTCAATAATGGTTCCTCCTGGTTTTAGGCGTCCGTCTGCTTCGGCATCTTCAATCATTTTTAATGCCATTCTATCCTTTACAGAGTTTCCTGGATTAAAAGTTTCTACCTTTGCCAACACCAATGCATCAACTTCTTTGGTTACCGAATTTAATTGTACCAACGGCGTATTGCCAATGGTTTCTAATATATTTTTAGCGTATTTCATATGGTCATTTTACAATGGCAAAGATACATTCTTTTTGGGCGTTCCCCAAAGGGTCGGGCTTTACATTGCAAGTCCTCGTTCGTGCCTCACTGTGGGCTTTTCATTGCAATCCCTAACGCGAGTTCAATCAAATAAATAGAACTCATTTCAATTAAAACAGTATTTTATTTAAACGGTTCTTAAAACTCGATAAAAAAACAGAATACAATCAAAATTAGTGCATTATATCTATTTTCAGTATTTTTCTTAGGCAGAACTCAAGTTTTAACTACATTTGACAACAAAACAGCAATTTTTTGAAAACCTACACCCAACACAACTTTTTTAAACATACTTATTGCGAATTTAGTAGATGTAATAAAGTCGATTTTAATCAAAAAACCGTTCATTATACGAGTAAAAAAGGCAGTAAATATCATTATACTAATGAAGGCGTGTATCGGTATGCAAATCATTGGGGGCGAGTTGCCAACTGCCGTTGGAAGATTGAAAACAAGCACGATTATAAAAACCAAAAGTACTATCTCGGTTTTGCCAAATGGACTGATTTTTACCCGCTTAACGAACATGAAAAATTGTTTTACATATCGGTTGATTTTGTTGCAAAGAGCGTTCAAATTCATCATCTAAAAAACAAGAACAAAGAGAATTTCTTTTTATTCTCACTGTCAGCAGCTCAAAAAAGAAAGAAACAAATTAAGCAATTATTAACAACTACGTATTGGGCAAAATATTTTGATACGGATATTTTAGAACTTCGGAAAACCATAATTACGGCGTTAATTTCTAGTGATAAAACTTTGCAGGAAATAAAAAGAGGAATCAAAAATTAGCAACTCATCCTCAAAAACAAACAACTCGGTACTTCTTTTTATAAAAACATAGCAAACCGTTTCATCTTTGTGCCATCAAACACAAAAACACACAAAAATGAAACAATTCTTATTTTTAACATTCGCGATGATTCAGTTTTCTCTAGTAGCTCAAACTACTGTATCAGGAATCATTACCGACACCAAAGGAAACCCCATTTTAGGAGCAAATATTTACCTAAAAGGAACGTATGACGGAACTTCATCTGACCAAAACGGAAAATTCTCATTTAAAACATCAGAAAAAGGCATGCAAACCTTAGAAGTTTCTTATATTTCTTTTGACACCTACTCAAAAACTGCCGATGTTTCAACTTTTAAAAACATACACATCAAACTACGTGAAGATGTAAACGCCTTAGATGCTGTGGTTATTAACGCAGGTACTTTTAAAGCGGGTGATAAAGCCAAAGTAACCGTACTAAAACCGCTAGATGTAGTTACCACCGCAAGTGCTTTGGGCGATTTTGTGGGAGCTTTACAAACCTTACCTGGAACTTCAACCGTATCGGAAGACGGACGCCTTTTTGTACGTGGCGGTGATGCCTCTGAAACTCAAATTTTTATTGATGGCATTCGCGTGTTTACTCCCTACTCGCCTACCGCAAAAAACATTCCAACCCGTGGTCGGTTTTCGCCATTTTTGTTCAAAGGTTTTGCCTTTTCTACAGGAGGTTATTCAGCCGAATACGGTCAAGCATTATCGAGTGTTTTACTGATGAACACCAACGATAAACCCGCGCAAGAAAAGACCGAAGTTTCTGTAATGACCGTAGGTTTAGGTATTGGAAATACTCAAATTTGGGATAAAAACTCGTTAAGCGTAAACATTTCTTACATCAATTTAAACCCTTATTTAGAAGCTTTTCCTGATAGAAATACATGGAACAGACCTTTTCAATCGGCAGGAGGAGAAATGGTGTTTCGTCATGAATTTAAAGACGAAGCTTTGTTAAAATTGTATGGTGCTTTTAGTTATAGCGATTTTGACCTCTTACAAGACGATATTAATTTTAGCAATGGTTTTCACTACGGATTAAAAAACAATAACCTATATTTTAATGGTTCTTACAAAAATAGCTTAGAAAATGATTGGGCAATTTCTGGCGGATTTTCATACACAAACGACCACACAAATACAGCGGTAATTGATGATAAAATTACGGGTACAGAAAATTCGGCACATTTTAAAATAAAACTACGAAAAAGATATAGCAATCGATTAAAATTGAATTTTGGAGCAGAATATTTTTTAACCGACTATAAAGAAGAATATAAAGGAAACAACATCGGTACTTTTAACTACGGATACCAAAATAATATTGCTAGTTCTTTTGCTGAAATGGATATTTTCTTCTCAAAAAAATTAGCGACAAGTTTAGGGATTCGAGGCGAATATTCTGAATTATTAGACGAATTCACACTTTCTCCTAGACTTTCCATCGCTTATAAATCGGGTAAAAACGCCCAATTTTCTTTAGCGTACGGACAATTTTATCAAAATCCGAAGAAAGATGAATTAAAGTTTCATACAGACTTTACTGCCGAAAACACTTCGCATTTCATTGCCAACTATCAATATGTAAAAAGCAAACAAATTTTTAGAGTAGAAGCCTATTATAAAGACTATAAAGATTTGGTAAAATATGACACTCAAATTCCGCTACCTTCAAGCAATTTCTCTAATAACGGAAATGCTTATGCCAAAGGAATTGATATTTTTTGGCGCGATGATGAAAGTATTAAAAACACTCAATATTGGATTTCATACTCATTTTTAGATACCGAAAGAGATTATAAAAACTATCCGACCGCTGCAAGACCTAACTTTGCATCAAAACACAACCTTTCGGTAGTGGGTAAATATTGGATTGAAGATTGGAAAAGTCAAATAGGCTTTAGCTATACTTTTGCCTCAGGAAGAACCTATACCAACCCAAACAATACTGGTTTTTTAAATGCCGAAACTAAAAATTACAACTCCGTAAGTATGAATTGGGCGTATTTAATCAGTCAGCAAAAAATACTCTATTTTTCTGTAAACAATGTTTTCGGAACACAAAATGTAAACGGATATCAATATAAAAATCAACCGAATTTAAACGGTCATTTTGAAAGACAAGCTATTTTACCTGCCGCAGATCGTTTCTTTTTTATCGGGTTCTTTTGGACGATTAGTACGGATAAAAATGATAATCAACTAAAGAATTTGTAAAACACATAAATTCTTTAGACCTCACAGGTTTTAGAAACCTGTGAGGTCTAATTCATTAAAAATACTGATATTTGTTATAAGTTATAATTTAAAAAATATTGAACGAAAAGCTATTCTACATAAAAACATCAGACAACCAAAAAATTGCTCTTTGGAAAATTACTCCTACCACAAACACCATTTCTAAGCATGTTTTTTTAACACATGGTACATTTTCTAATAAAAAAATACTGAACGGAATTTCTTCTTATCTCGTAAAAAAGGGGGTTACTTGTTGGATTATGGAATGGCGTAATCATGGGAAAAGCAAAAACACAAATCAAAAATTTAATTTTGAAACCATTGCCCTTTTAGATCTTCCTGCTGTGTTTAAATATCTATTTGAAAAAGAAAAAATAACTCAACTAGATTGTATAACTCATAGCGGTGGAGGGCTTATTTTATCAATGTTTTTAATCAAAAACACTTCTTACATTACTTCAATTAATAGCATTACCTTTTTTGCAACACAAGCCTCTGGAGCTGCTCATATTTTTTCTAATCGATTTAAAATAACGATTGCAAACTACGTAAGCAAATTTCTTGGCTACATACCTGCAAGTAGTATCGGTTCTAGCGAGCATAATGAAACCTATTACACTATGAAACAATGGTTTTATTGGAATCTTTACAAAAATTTTAACGGAAATAATGGTTTTAACTATCAAAAAAAATTACCCAAAATTACCATTCCTATTTTATCTATTTGTGCAAAAGGCGATACTTTTATTGCTCCGAAAATTGGTTGCGAACAATTTTTAAATGCTTTTCAAAATTCTAAAAACAAATTACTGTTTTGTGCCATAGAAAATGGTTTTTCAGAAAACTATAACCATGGAAGAATCATCCTTTCTAAAAATGCAAAAAAAGAAATTTATCCTATTGTTTTAGACTGGATTATTTCATAAAACCATCTCTTTTTACAGTTCATCCATTAAAAACAACAACTCGGTTCAAATTATATGTACAAGAACGAACTAAATCAGATATTTGACTTATCAAAATATAAAAACCGAATCATCATGCAAAAAACAATCATCACACTAGTATTATTTGTAAGCGGAATTATTTTCTCTTACGCCCAAGAAAACAGATACACTATTACTGTAAAAATTTCGGGAATGGAATCTGACAAAGGAAAAATTTACGTGGCACTTTACAATCAAGAAACCTTTTTTTTAAAGAAAGGATTTAGAGGCGGTATTGCTAAAATTTCTAATAAAAAATCTACAGTAATATTTAAAAACATTCCTAAAGGAACGTATGCTATTTCTGCTTTTCACGATGAAAATAACAATCAAAAATTAGACACATACCTTTTCGGAATTCCAAAAGAAGATACTGGTTGCTCAAATGGTGCGGTCGGTAATTTTGGGCCACCAAAATATGAAGACGCAAAATTTAATCTTACAAAAAACACCATAATTCCTATTGTTGTAAACTAACTTAAAACTATCTAAAAATGAAACATTTTATTGTAATTATTACCGTATTATTTGCTGTAAACACCTCAGCACAATCTCAATATGAAAAAGGAATGACCAAAGCTTTTAAACTTTGGGAAAACAATAAATCTACCGAAGCAGCTCAATTGTTTGAACGAATTTCTGAGGCAGAAAAAAACAACTGGCTACCTTCATATTATGTAGCTACTATAGAAACTATTGGCTGTTTCGGACTCAAAGATGAAGCTATTTTAAACGCCAAATTAACCAAAGCACAACGTTATTTAGACATCGCCAAAGGCAACACTAAAAACAATGCAGAAATTATAATTGCCCAAGCATTAATAAATACGGCATATATTGCTTTTGATGGTCAAAAATACGGAATGCAATTATCAGGAAAAAATTATGCATTGTATACAAAAGCTTTACAAATTGCTCCGAACAATCCAAGAGTCATTTTAGGAAAAGCAGAATGGGATATGGGTGGAGCAAAATTCTTCGGAAAATCAATCGAACCATTTTGTAAAGATGTAAAACGAGCTTTAGAGTTGTTTAAAACGTATAAACCTGAAGGAAAATTTTATCCAACATCTGGTAAACAAAGAGCAGAAGATATCTTAAAAGATTGTGCTTCACAAAAATAAAAATTTAAGTAAACATTCCTGATTTTTATAAGTCAGGAATGTTTTTTTAGTTCTCTAACATCCATTTCATTAAATTATCTACATTTACAATAGACCAACTGTGTGGATTTCGTTCTCCATCAGCTCTAAATCCTTTGTTTTGAGGTCAGTAGTTATGAGCATATAATTTTGTTTTGATACAATTTATCAGCTTTTACCATTCTTTCAATAAGATTATTAAAGATGTTTTTTTTACTCTGTGACCTGTTTAAACGATAACAAAACTCATCCAAATATCTATTTATATTAAAATCACTTACCCAAGAATACGTTGTTCTAATCCAAGATTTAACTTGATGTATCATTGTGTGTAATGCAATAAAGTTT
>CAMZMA010000017.1 GCA_947311815.1 uncultured Flavobacteriaceae bacterium | reverse complement strand
TTTTTCATAATTTTTTAATTGATGTATAAAAATAGTAGTTTTTTTTAAAAATACAACCTTTTGTAGTAGATAAGTTGTTTTGTTTTTTTGAAAATTAGATAAGAAGAGCTGTATATTTGTCTTAATATAATGGAAATTTTATTAAGTTGTTTGGGGGAATGATTTTTTACAACTTCTATTTTTAAATTTAAAGTCGTGATTTTTTAAATCACGACTTTTTTGTTAGTTAAATTATTCTTGTTTTGTTTAATAAGTAAAAATCTGCTAAAACCAATGCAGCCATTGCTTCTACAATAGGTACAGCTCTTGGTACAACACAAGGATCGTGTCGTCCTTTTCCTTTGATTTCTGTCAGGTTACCATCAGAATTAATAGTTTGTTGGTTTTTCATAATGGTAGCTACAGGTTTAAAAGCCACACGAAAGTAAATGTCCATTCCGTTGCTAATACCTCCTTGAATTCCTCCAGAAAGATTAGATTTTGTAGTTCCATTTTCATTAAAAAGATCGTTATGAGCACTTCCTTTCATTTTTGCACCACAAAATCCGCTACCAAACTCAAAACCTTTTACCGCATTTATAGATAACATTGCTTTTCCTAAATTGGCATGTAATTTGTCAAAAATAGGCTCTCCTAAACCAACAGGGACATTTTGAATAACACAAGTAATTGTTCCGCCAACAGTATCTCCATCTTTTTTTACTTCCTTAATATATTGAATCATCTTATCGGCAGTTTTTTCATCAGGACAGCGTACAATATTTGTTTCCGTTTTATTAAAATCTAAATCTTGATAGGGTTTGAGTACGAAAATATCGCCAACAGAAGAAGTAAATGCATTGATTTTGATATGAGAAATCAGTTGTTTTGCCAAAGCACCTGCAACTACCCAATTGGCAGTTTCACGGGCAGATGTTCGTCCGCCGCCACGATAATCTCTAATTCCGTATTTTTTATCGTAAGTAAAATCGGCATGAGAAGGTCTGTACACATTGGTGTTATGATTATAATCTTTACTTTTTTGATTGGTGTTTATTATTTGAAATCCGATGGGAGTTCCTGTGGTAACTCCTTCAAAAATACCTGATAAAAAAGTAACTTCATCGGGTTCTTTTCGTTGCGTTACAATGGTAGATTGCCCTGGTTTACGTCTGTTTAATTCTTGTTGAATGGCGTCAAAATCAACTGTTAATCCCGCAGGAAATCCGTCAATAATACCTCCAATAGCTTTTCCGTGAGACTCTCCAAAAGTGGTGAGTTTTAGTAAGTTTCCAATAGAATTAAACATTTGTTGATTGTTTTTTAGTTGTGTTAGACAAAGGTACTTTTTTTGTTAGAAAAACCACAATTTAATTGCCATAATACTAACAGTAATAATTAAAAATATTTTGATAAATTTATCTCCTTTATTTACAGAAAATCGACTTGAAAACCATGCGCCAATAGCGTTTCCTATAGCCATAGTTAATCCCATTTGCCAATTTACTTTGTCATTTAAAACAAATATAAGTAAAGCCCCTGCCATATAAATAATAATAATAACAGCTTTAGATGCGTTTGCTTTAACTAATGAAAGTTGATTAAAATAATGTAAAAACATAATTAAAATAAAACCTAAACCAGCATTAATAAATCCGCCATAAATACCGAAAAAGAAAAAAGCAATAGAACTAATTATTAAATCTTTTCCTTTTGTTTTTTCGATGAGATTGCTGACTTTTAGTTTTGGTTTAAAAATGAGTAATAAAACAACTGTTATCATTACAAATGATAAGATTTTAGTAAAAGTTTCTGGCGCTATGTCAATAGCGATATTAGCGCCAATAATAGACCCAAGTAGAGCTGCAATACCCAAGTAAATGCTAAAAGGAAATGTATTGATTCCTTTACTTTTAAAACCAGAACTACCAGCAATCATTTGAATAAAAATGGCCACTCTATTAGTACCGTTAGCAACACTTGGGGGAAGTCCTAAAAAAATTAAGGCGGGCAATGTTAATAAAGAGCCTCCGCCTGCTAAAGTATTAATAATACCCGCTATAAAACCTACAAAAATTAACAATAAAAATTTTAACATTTTTTAAAATTGATTAAAACGCAAATGTATCATAAAAAAATCTAGAAAAAAGTTAAAAAAAGGTTTCTGAACTAAAAAAAGGTTGTTATATTTGCACCCGCATTCAAGGAATACTTGATGAGATACTCGGAGAATTGGCAGAGTGGTCGAATGCGGCAGTCTTGAAAACTGTTGACTGTAACAGGTCCGGGGGTTCGAATCCCTCATTCTCCGCAAAAAACCGAAACAATTTTGTTTCGGTTTTTTTTCTTTCATACCTTGCCATAAATAAATTATTGATGCCAAACAACAACCAAAACTCGACAAATCTTAATAAGTACATTAGCAGTACAGGTATTTGCTCTCGTAGAGATGCCGAAAAATTGATTGTTGCAGGACGTGTAACCATCAATAAACAAATTGCTCAATTAGGAAATCGGGTTTTTGAAGGCGATGTTGTAAAAGTTGATGGAAGGCAATTACAAGCAAAACCTAAAACGGTATATATTGCTTTAAATAAACCTGTCGGAATTGTTTCTACCACAGATAGCAAAGAGCGTAAAAATATTGTAAAACACATTAATTATCCGCAACGATTATTTCCAATTGGTCGCTTAGACAAACCATCCGAAGGCTTAATTTTTTTAACCAATGATGGTGATATTGTGAACAAAATATTACGAGCAGGAAATCATCATGAAAAAGAATATGTGGTGGCTGTCAATAAAAAAATTACAGATGATTTTGTGCAAAAAATGGCAAATGGAATTCCGATTTTAGGCACAGTAACTCAAAAATGTACGGTAAAAAAAGTCAGTGATTTTGTGTTTCAAATTATTTTAACACAAGGTTTAAATCGGCAAATAAGACGCATGTGCGAGTATTTAGGTTATGAGGTAACCAAACTAAAACGGACTCGTATTATGAATGTAACATTGGGCAGCTTAAAAACAGGAGATTGGAGAGAATTAACAACGCAAGAACTGAATCAAATTAATAAAATGATTGCGACTTCTTCTAAAACAGAAGAGGCTTCTTTGGTAAAAACACCAAAGAAAAAATCGAATTCTAAAAAGAAAACGCCGCAAAAACCAACCGATTTTAATAAGAAAAGTGCTTCATTTCGAAAAAACTCGCCTAAATTTGGCAAAAATTCAAAGCAGTCTAATAGAAAACGAAGACGGTAATCACTAATTTTTTAGAGGTCTTTGATTTTTAAGAAATCTTTTAATTTATCAATTCTTAAATAAGCGTATCTTTGCCAACTATGCAATTTGAATTAAAAAATAAAGATCCTAAAACAAAGGCAAGAGCTGGAGTTATTACCACAGATCATGGTACTATAGAAACGCCTATTTTTATGCCTGTTGGTACCGTTGGCACTGTAAAAGGTGTACATCAAACCGAATTAAAAGAACAGATAAATCCTGATATTATTTTAGGAAACACCTATCATTTATATTTACGTCCTAAAACTAAAATTTTAGAGCAAGCAGGTGGTTTGCACAAATTTATGAATTGGGATCGGAATATCTTAACAGATTCTGGTGGTTATCAAGTGTATTCACTCTCTGGACGTAGAAAAATTAAAGAAGAAGGCGTAAAATTTAAAAGTCATATTGATGGTTCTATGCATCTTTTTACGCCAGAAAATGTCATGGAAATTCAACGTACAATTGGTGCAGATATTATCATGGCTTTTGATGAATGCACACCGTATCCTTGCGATTTTAATTACGCAAAAAGATCGATGCACATGACTCATAGATGGTTAAAACGCTGCATTAATCATTTAGAAAAAGTGCCTACAAAATACGGGTATAACCAAACATTTTTTCCGATAGTACAAGGAAGTACATATAAAGATTTACGCAAACAGTCGGCAGAATTTATTGCTTCGGTTGGTGCAGAAGGAAATGCTATTGGAGGTTTGTCGGTAGGTGAACCCGCAGAAGAAATGTACGAAATGACCGAAATTGTAACCGCCATTTTGCCAGAAGACAAACCCCGTTATTTAATGGGCGTAGGAACACCTATAAATATCTTAGAAAATATAGCCTTAGGAATTGATATGTTTGATTGTGTAATGCCAACACGAAATGCGAGAAACGGAATGCTATTTACCGCTCACGGAACCATCAATATTAAAAATAAAAAATGGGAAAATGATTTTTCTCCTATTGACGAAATGGGTATTACAGAAGTAGATACCTATTACTCTAAAGCCTATTTACGCCATTTATTTGCCGCAAAAGAAATGCTAGGAAAACAAATAGCTTCTATTCATAACCTCGGATTTTATTTGTGGTTAACAAGAGAAGCACGTAAACATATTATTGCAGGAGATTTTGCTGTTTGGAAAGAGAAAATGGTGAAACAAATGGATAAAAGATTGTAAGTGAAAAAATTAGATTGGTACATATTAAAACGATATTTGGTAACTTTTTTGTTTACCTTAATGATATTGATTCCTATTGCAATTGCAATAGATATATCAGAAAAAATAGACAAATTTTTATACCATGACGATTTAGGTTTTTATCAAATACTCAATGAGTATTATAAAAATTTTACCATTTATTATGCCAATACTTTTATGCCTTTGGCGGTGTTTATTGCGGTTATTTTATTCACATCAAAACTATCTAATAACACAGAAATTGTAGCAATGACCAATGCTAAAATTTCGTTTACACGTTTTTTATATCCGTATTTTATTGGTGCAACCATAGTTACAATTATCGCTCTGGGGATGAACCATTTTGTAGTGCCTAATAGTAGTAAAATTAGAACAAAATTTGAAGCCAAATACATTGATAGAAAAACGTCTAAAGACAGGTATGTAAAAGATTTTAGCTTACAATTAAGTGATAGTACGTATATATTTGTGCACAGTTTTGACTTGAAAAGAAATCAAGGATATTTTTTCTCATCAGAAGTGTATGATGGTTTATAATTAAAAAGTAAACTAAATGCAGACAACATACGGTATAATATAAAAGACAGTACATTTACGTTAACAAATTATAAAATAAGAAGAATTTATAACGATAGAGATAGTATTTTTACTGCTACTAAAATTGATACAACATTTGCTTTTACACCAAAAGATTTAATTTATAAATCAGTTTTTTCTCAACAAATGCCTTCAGGAGAATTGTTAGATTTTATCAGTATTTCTAAAAAAAGAGGCGTCAAAAATCTGAATTCTTATTTAGTAGAATTTCATAAACGTACAAGTTTGCCTATTGCTACGTATATTTTAACCATTATTGCGGTAGCTTTATCGTACAAAAAAAGAAGAGGCGGTACGGGAGTTAATTTAGCAATAGGTGTAGGAATTATGTTTTTGTACATCTTTTTCTTAAAAATTTCTGAGGTTTTAGGCGCTGTTGCAGGTGTAAACTCGTTACTGTATGTTTGGTTTCCGAATGTTGTTTTCGGATTAATTGCCGTATATCTTTTTAGAAATGTTAGAAAGTAAACTTAAAAATTACCTCCATTTACATGTCATTGTTTTTATTTGGGGTTTTACAGCAATTTTAGGTGCTTTAATAAGTATTGATGCGATTCCGTTAGTGTTTTTTAGAATGGGATTAGCCGTGTTTTTTATTCTGATATATTTCTTGCTCAAAAAAAAATCGTTAAAAATTGATGCAAAAGCAGGCGTTAAATTTTTAATATCGGGTATTATTATCGCCATACATTGGATTACTTTTTTTAAGGCGATAAAAATTTCAAATATTTCTGTAGCCTTAGTTACCATGAGCACGGGTGCTTTTTTTACATCGTTAATAGAACCGCTTTTTTTTAAACGAAAAATAAAATCACTTGAAATCTTTTTAGGGTTATTGGTAGTTTTAGGATTGTATATTATTTTCAATTTCGAAAGTCAATATTCTTTAGGGATTATGTATGCACTTATTTCCGCATTTTTATCGGCGTTATTTGCGGTGTTAAATGGGTTGTTGATACAAGATTATAAAGCCGATGTCATCTCATTTTATCAATTGTTATTTGGCACATTGTTTGTGGTGGTTTTTTTAGCTGTACAAGGTAGTTTTTCATATGAGTTTTTTAATTTATCTTCTTTAGATTGGTTGTATTTATTGCTGTTAAGTAGTATTTGTACTGCTTATGCATTTATCATATCAGTAAAAGTGATGAAATACATTAGTCCTTATACGGTCATGCTGACCATTAATTTAGAACCCATTTATGCTATCATTTTGGCGTTGATAGTATTTGGCGAAAAAGAAAGAATGAATATCGAGTTTTATTACGGCGCAGTCATTGTTTTGTTGGTGGTTTTTATCAACGGATTTATTAAAAACAAATCGATGATAAAAAGGAAACTAAAACGCTGATTCTTCATAAAAAAAGCAATCAATTTTGTGCTACCAATCAAAAATATAGTATGTTTGTCTTTGTAAACAACTATAAAAATCAAGTAACTTAAGATGGAATATTTAGATTTTGAAATACCAATTAAAGAATTGGAAGAACAATTAGAAAAATGCTATCAAATAGGTATAGATAATGATGTAGATGTAAAAGCTACCTGTAATAAAATTGAAAAAAAACTAGAAAAAACAAAGAAAGATATTTATAAAAATCTTTCTGCGTGGCAACGTGTACAGTTGTCTCGTCATCCTAATAGACCTTATACTTTAGATTATATCAATGCAATTTGTGGCAATACTTTTATGGAGCTTCATGGTGATAGAAATGTAAAAGATGACAAAGCAATGATTGGTGGTTTGGGTAAAATTGGCGATCAATCTTACATGTTTATTGGACAGCAAAAAGGATACAATACCAAAACACGACAATACCGTAATTTTGGAATGGCAAATCCTGAGGGATATAGAAAAGCACTCCGTTTGATGAAAATGGCAGAAAAATTCGGAATTCCAGTTGTTACGTTGTTAGATACTCCCGGAGCATATCCTGGTTTAGAAGCAGAAGAACGCGGTCAAGGAGAAGCAATTGCTAGAAATATCTTAGAAATGACTCGCTTAAAAACACCAATTATAACTATTGTTATTGGCGAAGGAGCTTCTGGAGGTGCTTTAGGGATTGGTGTTGGAGATAGAGTATATATGATGGAAAACACTTGGTACACGGTTATTTCGCCTGAATCTTGTTCGTCTATTTTATGGCGTAGTTGGGAGTTTAAAGAAACAGCTGCTGATGCATTAAAGCTAACAAGTAAAGACATGAAAAAGCTAAAATTAATTGACGGAATTATAAAAGAACCTATTGGTGGGGCACATGCAAATAGAGAAGACGCTTTTAAAGTTGTTGAAGAAACAATTATAAATGCCTATAATGAATTGAAAGATTTGACACCGAAAGAATTGGTTACAAAACGTATGGATAAATATGCAGAAATGGGTGTTTATAAAGAATAAATAGTAAATTTCAATCATAAATAAAAAGCTCAAAATTTGATAAAATTTTGAGCTTTTATTGTAGAATATAAAATTATTTTTATTTCTCAGGGTTTAAAATTCCTAAAATATAACCATTGGTTAAGTATTTTTTAGCAACATCTTGTATGTCTTTTTTAGTCAACGCATTTATATCTTTTTCAAAAGTATCAATGGCAGATGCTTCATCTTTTTGGTAATCTTTGTTTTTAATCAAATTTAACCAATACGTATTTTTCTTAACATCTTCTTTGTGCTCTAAAATTTGAGCTTTTTTTGTTTTTTTACAAGTTTGAGAGGGGCTGAGCGCCAACACCGACACCGACCACCCAGCTCAACCCTCTGCCAAGACAATTCACCGGGGAATCTCCCGGTCGCGGCCCAGGGCTGCTTGCATTGCAATGACACTGGTCCTCTTCCATTCTGTGCATGTTGCCGAGGGGCTGAGCGACGATGTGATTTCTGCCCAGTGCTCTGAATGTCAAAGTGAAGAGATTCAACCAAGCACGGGTAAACGGCGGGAGTAACTATAACTCTATTAAGAGTCATAGTTACTTGGCCTCCGTCCATGCTAATGCTTTTTTTTTTTTTTTTTTTAACCAAATTGGAGAGGGGGAGCGCGCGGACCCCGGCCCCCCGCCACGTCTTTTTTTCCACGTTCCGGAGTTGTCGTTGATCTTGAATTTTTAGCTTAACGTGGGTCTTCCGATCTCTGGCCCGGTGAATTGTCTTGGCAGAGGGTTGAGCTGGACGGTCGGTGTCGGCGCCTAGCCCCCTGTGGACTTGTACATAAGCTCGGAATGAAAGGGAACGAGTGTCC
>CAMZMA010000016.1 GCA_947311815.1 uncultured Flavobacteriaceae bacterium | reverse complement strand
AATAATTGATATAAGTGAGAACGCATGGGCGCCATACCAGCACCGCCACCAACATACAGCATTTCTGCATCACTCTCATTGATAAAGAACTCTCCATAAGGACCAGAAATTACTACTTTATCTCCTTTTTTACAGTTAAAAATATAGGAAGATGCAATACCTGGATTTACATCCATCCAACCACCTTTTTCTCTATCAAAAGGAGGTGTTGCAATACGTACATTTAACATAATTTCTCTTCCTTCGGCAGGATAAGAGGCCATAGAATATGCACGTTCTACAGTTTCTTCATTTTTCATGACCAACGGCCATAATTTAAACTTATCCCAATCAGCTTTAAACTTATCAGGTTCTCCTGGATGCTCTTCTGGATGTGCGGTTACATCCATTTCTGAATATTTTACAGTAGTTTGCGGAATTTCAATTTGAATATATCCACCCGCTTTGTAGCCCATATCTTCTGGAATTTCTACTACAAATTCCTTAATAAAAGTAGCGACATTGTAATTTCTTACAACCACTGCATCCCATTTTTTTATTCCGAAAATTTCTTCTGGAATAGAAATATCCATGTCTTGTTTTACTTTTACTTGACACGCCAAACGAGCTCCTTCTTTCAACTCTTTTCTTGAAAAGTGAGGTGTTTCTGTTGGTAAAGCTTCACCTCCACCACTATTTACATGGCATTCGCATTGAATACATGTACCACCTCCACCACATGCCGATGGTAAAAATATTTTTTCGTTTCCTAAGGTTGTTAATAAAGAACTACCCGAAGCTACCTCTACAACTCTTTCTCCGTTAATCGTAATTTTTACAGGGCCAGAAGGTGCTAATTTTTGTTTTACAAACAATAACAATCCTACTAATACCATGGTAACTACAAAAAATGCAGCTACAGTTGCCATAACAGTTCCTAAAGTACTTGTTGCTAATATCATCTTACTTGTTTATTTCTTTATTTCGACTACGCTCAATACCCCCATTTCGACTACACTCAATAACCTCATTTTGACTATATTCTTTTTTTACTTCTTGTATTTTTTCAACTTTAGAAGTTTCTTTCTTTTCCTTTGGTTCTTCATCGCCTCCTGTTAACATACCACCAAAACTCATAAAACCAATTGCCATTAAGCCTGTAATGATAAACGTAATGCCTAAACCTCTTAATGCTGGTGGCACATTAGAATATCTAATTTTTTCACGAATTGCTGCAATCGCAAGAATTGCTAAAAACCAACCAATTCCTGATCCAACTCCGTAAGTTACTGCTAAACCAAAGGTAGGAATTTCACGAGATTGCATAAATAATGAGCCTCCTAAAATAGCACAGTTTACAGCAATTAAGGGTAAAAATATTCCTAATGAATTGTACAATGCTGGCGCAAATTTTTCTACAATAATTTCTACCAATTGTACCATAGTTGCTATGGTTGCAATAAACATAATAAAAGATAAAAAGCTTAAATCATACGCTGCATATTCTTCTCCTAACCATGCTAAAGCCCCGTCTTTTAAAACGTATTGATCTAACAACCAGTTTAAAGGTACTGTAATTGCTAATACAAAAATTACGGCAGCTCCTAAACCAACTGCGGTACTTACTTTTTTAGATACTGCAAGGTAAGAACACATTCCTAAGAAGGTGGCAAATACCATATTGTCTATAAAAATCGACTTGAATAATAATTCTAAATGTTCCATTGTTTCAGTGTTCAGTGTTCAGTGTTCAGTTAGATTTGTACTCCAAATTTTGCTGGATGTAACATCATATAATTAACTAACTTACCTACTTCTTCACGTTTATTATTTAATTTATTAAATATTTCTTCATTTATATATTTACAAGCTAAAGAAAACTCTAACCAAGATTGTGTTTCTGAATTTTCTGCATCACTATCAGTTAATTTACTGATAAAATGCTTTACATATTTTCTTTTTCTATATGCTTCAGAAATATTAACTGTTACGCTTCTTGATGATCTTCTTATTTGGTCTGTCAAAGAATACTTCTCTTCTTTTGGAAAAGTTTTTGTAATTTCAAAAATTTGCATCGCCAAATCAAATGATTTTTTATATGCTAATAAATCTTGAAATTTCATTTTATCTTTCTTTTATCATATTCAGCTACTGCCAACTGAACACTAATTACTGACCATACTTACTTTTACTCTTCTATTAAATTTGTATTTCTACTACGTTGTACCCAAATGATAATCCCTAAAACGATTAACGCCATTGGAGCTAACAACATAAATCCGTTGTTTTCGTAACCAAATGCATATACACCTGTTTTCTCTATTGGATCTCCTAACACTTTATATCCTAATAAAGTACCTGATCCTAATAATTCTCTAAAAAACCCTACAATGATTAATATAATACCATAACCTGCAGCATTTCCTATTCCGTCTAAGAATGATTGATACGGACTATTTGCCAATGCAAAAGCCTCGAAACGTCCCATAATTATACAGTTGGTAATGATTAATCCTACAAATACTGATAATGTTTTACTTAGCTCATAAGCATATGCTTTTAAAACTAAATCAACAATAATTACCAAGGCAGCAACCACCACTAATTGTACTATAATCCTAATTTTTGATGGAATAATATTTCGCATCAACGAAATCACAACGTTCCCTATTGCTAATACCGCCATTACAGCAATTGCCATTACAATAGAGGCTTTTAATTCTGCCGTAATTGCTAAGGCAGAACAAATACCCAATACTTGTACAGTAACTGGGTTATTATCTAAAAATGGATCTGTAATTAATTTTGCGTCTTTTTTATTTAAAAGTCCCATATTTTTTATTGTAAAGTTTTAAAGTAAGGTACATACAGTTTTAACTCAGATTTTATCATTGCACTTACACCATCACCTGTAATGGTTGCTCCTGCAATAGCATCTACCTCATGATCTGTTTTATCTTTGTTGGTTGGATCATTGTTTCCTTTGGCTACAGAAATTCCTTTAAAAGAATTTCCGCTCATCATTTCTTCGCCTGTAAAATCATCCATAAAAAAACGTTGTTTTATATTGGCTCCTAGCCCTGGTGTTTCTCCTTTATGATCAAAATAAACGCCTTGAACTACCATGTTTTTATCCATCGCAACATATCCCCAAATAGCATCCCATAAACCTTTCCCTCTAATAGGTGCTACATAAAAAGTTTTTCCTTCTTTTTCTCCAATAAATAATGGTAATCTTCTTTTATGATTTCCGTCTTTAGATAAGGTTTGTTCTTTTTTAAGGTCTAATAAATAAGCGTTATCATCTTCAGTAACATTATCGCCTTGAATAATTAGTTGCTTTTTAATGTATTTAGAAAATTCTGCTGCAACAATATCTTTAGAAACAAACTCAACACTACCTTCTTCATTATTATTTACACCCATTGCGTAAAGTATGTTTTGTTGCTTTTCTATTCGTTTATTTTCGTCAATTTTTCCTTTTAAAGAAGAAGCTGCAAACGCCAATACTGACCCTACAATTACTACCATTATAAAAGCAAATAGTAAGGTGTATGAATTTTTATCTGTTCTTTTTTCCATCTTTATGCTTTTTTAGCTTTTAAACGTTTCATTCTTTTTTTGATGTTTCCTTGCACTACATAATGATCTATGGTGGGTGCAAATACATTCATCAACAAAATGGCTAGCATTACGCCTTCTGGATAGGCTGGATTAAATACCCGAATGGCAATTGATAAAAATCCGATTAAAAATCCGTAGTACCATTTTCCTTTGTTGGTTTGTGATGCTGTTACTGGATCTGTTGCCATATACACCACACCAAAAGCAAAACCACCAATTAATAAATGATGCCAAAAAGGGGTACTCATTAAGCTATAAAACTTGCTTCCTTCTGATATGATATTTGCATCGGCAATCATATTAAAAATGAGTCCCATTGCTAAAGCTCCTGCAACGGCGCTTAACATAATGCGCCAGCTACCAATTTTACTAAAAATTAAAAATGCAGCTCCTAAAAGGATTAACAATGTTGATGTTTCGCCTACTGAACCTGGTATAAATCCGAAGAACATATCAGATACCGAATAGATCATTTCTTTTCCTTGTGCCAAACTACCTAAAATGGTTTCGCCCGAAATAGCATCGGCAGTACCAGCAACATCTACTGCTCCTGTTACCCATACTTTGTCTCCACTCATCCACGTTGGATACGCAAAAAACAAGAATGCTCTAATAATTAAGGCAGGATTCATAATATTCATTCCTGTACCTCCAAAAACTTCTTTTCCGATAACAACACCGAAAACTACAGCTACTGAAAGCATCCAAAGCGGAATATCAACAGGCACAATTAACGGCACTAACATACCTGTTACTAAATACCCTTCTTCTACTTCGTGTCCTTTTAGTATTGCAAATATAAATTCTACTCCTAAACCAATTCCGTAAGAAATGATTACCAAAGGTAAAATTTTTGCTGCTCCGATAATAAAATTATCTAAGTTCCAAAATTCGCCACTAAAGAAAGACATTCCTGAAGTAAAGTTACCGTTTACAGCTATATTGTGCTGAAAACCTGCATTGAACATCCCAAAAATAAGTACAGGAATCAACGCCATAATAACGGTGTTCATGGTTCTTTTTAAATCGTCTGCTCCTTTTATATGAGTTCCTGCGCTTGCAGTATCATTTGGTGTGTATAAAAAAGTATGAAAAGCACTAAAAAGCGGCAACCACTTTTTGTCTTTATTCTCTTCTTTAAATTGATGTAATTTTTCTTTTAATCCCATATTACTATCCTATTTCTTCAATCATTAAATCCAACCCTTCTCTAATTATCTTTTGATGCGGTTGTTTAGATACACAAATAAATTCGGTTAATGCGAAATCTTCTGGTGCTACTTCGTACATTCCTAAAGCTTCCATTTCATCTAAATCTTTGTACATACAAGATTTTAGTATTTGCATCGGATAAATATCTAACGGAAACACTTCTTCATAGGCGCCTGTAAGTACAAAAGCTCTGTGTTCTCCGTTGGTATTGGTGTTTAAATTGTATTTTTTATTCTTATTTAACCAAGAAAAGGTTAAAGCTCTGGTAGTAGAAACTTTGTTAAAAACGGGTTTAGTCCACCCAAATAATTCATAATCGTTTCCTTCTTCAATCGCTGTAACCTCATTATTATAATAACCTAAATAACCATTTTCATCAACTTTTGTTCCTGTTAAAACATTTCCGTTAATAATTCGGGTATTTTCTAAATTGATATTTTCTTTTACTACGGATGACATTTCAGCTCCCACATAAGCACTTACATAAGCAGGTTTGTTAAATTGTGATCCAACCAACGCAATGGTTCTTTTTGCATTAAACTTTCCTGTTAAAAACAGTTCTCCAATAATGGCTACATCTGCTGGCGAAACTACCCACACAACTTCTCCTTTATTAATCGGATCTATTTGTGCAATTTGCGTGCTCACATTCCCAACAGGATGCGGACCAAATAACTTATGCACTTCTACATCTTGTAAATTTGCAAAAGGCGACAAGGTTGAGTTTTTAGAAACAGAAACGTGCACTTTACCATCGGTTAATTTGCTTAACGCAGTAACTGCCGCTTGTAATTCGGCTTCTTTTCCTTTTAAGGTATAATCATAATCAGTAGCTAACGGAGCACTATCATACGCCGAAATATAAATGGCTTTTGGTGCTTGATTTGGATTTGCAATTACATCATACGGACGCTGTTTTACAAAAGCCCAACAACCTGATGCAAACAAGTGATTTTTCACTTCTTCTGCACTCATTTTTGAAGCATCTTTTGTGCCAAAATCTTTAAATTCTTGCTTTCCATCTGCCTGAATTTTAATTTCAACTACTTTTCTTCTCTCACCACGAACTATTTCTGAAACTACACCACTTACAGGACTTGTAAATAACATACGCTCATCACCTTTTGAATAAAAAAGCGCATCACCTGCTTTTACTTGAGTACCTTCTTTGGCTAAAATTTTAGGAATAACTCCGTGAAAATCGGTTAGCTTTATTGCATACACGCTACTTAGTGGAAGATCAGTAGTTAATTGTGTTGCTTCGCCAACTAGCTTAATATCTAAGCCTTTTTTAATACGGATGTCTTTTGACATATAAGTATGACTTTTAGTTTTATAAAATAACGCGCAAATTTAAAGTTTTTAACGCTCATAGTAGAGTATTTCTTTCTTTATCTTAAGGACATTTTGTTATTT
>CAMZMA010000015.1 GCA_947311815.1 uncultured Flavobacteriaceae bacterium | reverse complement strand
TTATAAATATGATAAATCAAATGGATTTAGAAGGTTTTGGTAATTGTACCAATACTGGAGCTTGTGAAATAGAATGCCCTAAAGGAATTTCTTTAACCAATATAGCACGATTATATAGAGAATTTTTAAAAGCGAGTTTAAAAGGATAAAAATCAACTAACCAATTATAAAAAAGTCTTGTAAATTAAAAATTTATGAGGCTTTTTACTTTCTACCAAAATCTGCAGGAATTTCTCCCCACGCTTTGGTTTCCCATTTTAAAATAGGGTTTTTAAACGAGTTTTCTTGCAACCATTTTTCGGCACGCTTTATAAGCGCTAACAACTCTTTATTCTCAGTATTAAAAGTTATTTTGGTATTGCAACGTTTTTTATGAATCCAACCCATCGCAATTTTAGAATCAGAATAAATAGGAAGGTTTTTCATATTTTTACTTTTTAACAGTGCAATTCCGTGTACCAAGGCTAAAAACTCCCCAATATTATTTGTTCCTTTTTTAAAAGGTCCTTTTCTAAAAATTTCTTTTTTAGAATGTGTTAAAACACCTCTATATTCCATTTTTCCAGGATTGCCACTACAAGCAGCATCTACCGAAATACTTTCTAAAATTGGTAAACCGAATTTAGATTTTTCGGCAGCAGAAAGAATAGGTTTTTTGGTGTTTTTACCTCTGTAATCAGAAAATTGCTTGGTAAAAGCTAATTCCGCCTCGTTTTCATCAATAAAAGATTTGTATTGAGCGCCTTCAAAACCATCAATTTGTTTTTTACAAGCATTCCAAGAGGTAAAAACACCTGTTTCTTTTCCTTTCCAAACCACATAATATTTTTTTTTAGCCATGATTTTCTAAAATTACTTGCTCAATTACTTTCGGAAAATATAAATGTTCTAATTTTAATACTTTTTTAGCGATGATTTCTGGTGTGTCATCTGTAGAAATTGACGTCTTTTTCTGAAAAATAATAGATCCTTCGTCATAATTTTCATTTACAAAATGGATGGTAATGCCACTTTCTGTCTCTTTTTGCTCTTTTACAGCTCTGTGAACATGCATTCCGTACATCCCTTTTCCGCCAAATTTTGGCAATAATGCAGGATGTATATTTATAATTTTATTAGGAAATGCTTCTATAATTTTAGAAGGTATCTTTAATAAAAAACCCGCTAAAACAATATAATCAGCTTCTTTTTTTAATAGGTTAAGTACAACATCCGAAGTAAAAAAATCTGCTTTTTCAAAATACAAACCACTAGTATTTAATGTTTTACATTTTTTTAAAACTTTGGCATGCTCATTGTTAGATAGCACCTGTGTAACCACAGCAGTTTTAGTTGATTGAAAGTATTGAATGATTTTTTCTGCATTAGATCCAGAACCAGATGCGAAAATAACAATGCGTTTCATAAGAATTAGAATTATGTGAACACAAAAAAAAGAATAATTATTAACAAATATGATATCTTTATAGAAAATGTACTTAATTTTTTTTATTTTAGAGGTCATATTTTCGAGGAAAAATTAGAATTAAAAAATAAGATTTGTATTTTTGCCCCGATTTAAATTTAAAAACATAAAATTATGTCAGACATTGCATCAAGAGTAAAAGCTATCATCATAGACAAATTAGGAGTTGATGATAACGAAGTAACAACAGAAGCTAGCTTCACAAACGATTTAGGAGCAGATTCTTTAGATACTGTTGAATTGATTATGGAATTCGAAAAAGAATTCGATATTCAAATTCCAGACGATCAAGCCGAAAACATCGGAACAGTTGGTCAAGCAATTAGCTATATAGAAGGAGCAAAAAAGTAACATTTATATGCAATTAAAACGAGTTGTAGTAACAGGACTTGGTGCATTAACACCAATTGGAAACAATATAGAACAATATTGGAGCGGCTTAATTAACGGAGTTAGTGGAGCCGCACCTATTACACGGTTTGATACTACCAAGTTCAAAACTCGTTTTGCATGTGAGGTTAAAAACTTTGAAGTTACCGACTTTATTAACAGAAAAGCGGCCCGTAAAATGGATCGATTTTCTCAATATGCAGAGGTAGCTTCTGACGAAGCCATTGCAGATGCAGGAATAAACTCAGAAAACATGGATTTTGATAGGATTGGTGTTATTTGGGGATCGGGTATAGGTGGTTTAGAAACTTTTCAAAATGAGGTATTAAACTTTGCTGCTGGAGACGGTTCGCCAAGGTTTAATCCTTTTTTTATTCCTAAAATGATTGGAGATATCGCTCCTGGTCAAATATCTATCAAACACGGTTTTAGAGGGCCAAATTTTGGTACTGTTTCAGCCTGTGCCTCGTCATCAAATGCTATTATTGATGCGTTTAATTATATCCGCTTAGGATATGCAGACGCATTTGTAACAGGAGGTTCTGAAGCATCAGTTACTATTGCTGGTATGGGAGGTTTTAATGCAATGCATGCCCTTTCTACCAATAATGACAACTATAAAACAGCCTCAAGACCTTTTGATAAAGATAGAGATGGTTTTGTTTTAGGAGAAGGAGCAGGAGCTCTTATTTTAGAAGAATATGAACACGCAAAAGCGCGTGGAGCAAAAATTTATGCAGAAGTTATTGGAGGCGGAATGTCTTCAGATGCTCATCATATTACCGCACCGCATCCTGATGGATTAGGAGCAAAAAACGTGATGAAAAACTGTTTAAAAAACGCTGGTATAAAACCAGAAGATGTAGATGCTATTAATATGCACGGAACTTCTACTCCGTTAGGAGATATTGCAGAATCTAAAGCAATTAAAGAAGTCTTTGGCGCACATGCTTACAACATTAATATAAACTCTACAAAATCTATGACTGGGCACTTATTAGGTGCAGCAGGAGCTGTTGAGGCCATTGCATCGATATTGTCAATTAAACATGGTATTGTACCGCCAACTATTAATCATTTTACAGATGATGAGGAGATAGATGCTAATTTAAACTTTACGTTTAATAAGGCACAAAAAAGAGATGTTAACATCGCTCTTAGTAATACTTTCGGTTTTGGAGGACACAATGCATGTGTTGCTCTAAAAAAAATAGATTAAAAAAATTTAATGAGCTTAATTCGTAAAATAGTAAATCCTTTATCTAAAGAAGATAAGGTGTTTTACAACGAATTAAAAATAATACTGAGTTTTTCGCCTAAAACACTAAATCACTACAAAAAAGCCTTTACTCATAAATCTATAAAAACAGTAGATAAAAAAGGGAATCCTATAAACTATGAACGTTTAGAGTTTTTAGGAGACGCCATGTTAGGTGCTGTAATTGCCGCCTTTTTATACAAAAAAGCTCCCAAAGAATCTGAAGGATACCTTACCCAAATGCGATCTAAAATTGTAAATAGAACTCATTTAAATAAACTTGGTAAAGATTTTGGCTTAATTCGTTTTGTAAAAAGTAATGTAGAAGATAATAATGTAGGAGATAATATACATGGTAATATTTTTGAAGCATTAATTGGCGCAATTTATTTAGATAAAGGATATGCTACCTGCGAAAAATTTATTTTTGATAAAGTAATAGATCCTTATATAGATCTTGTAAGATTAGAAGGTAAGATTACCAGCTACAAAGGGGTTATTATAGAGTGGTGTCAAAAACAGAAAATAAAATACTCTTTTTCATCTTCTCAAGACACAGGTACAGAAGAAGTAAAACACTTTAGCATAAAGCTAAAAATAGATGGTAAAATTATCTCGAAAGGAAGAGATACTTCTAAAAAAAGAGCTGAAGAAAAAGCCGCCAAAAGAGCCTATTTTGTGTTTCAAGATAAAATTGAAAACCCTTAGTTTTACGATATCGATTTCGTTATTTTTTCTCCTTTCTTTACTAAAGTATGAGTATTTTAGCCTTTTTTAAAGCGACAAAACAATGCACCAACTACAAATACATTCTTTAGAATTAAATGATTTTATTGATGAAGATTATTTGCTAATTGGCATTCACACAGCTTTAGAAGATTATAAATTAGCATATTTATTAAATAAACATATAGCTACTAATTTTATAAAATCTTCCTTTAGTTTAGATTTTGAAAACGACAAAAACAACGCTTCTTTTTCTGTTTTTAACTACACAAATAAAAACAACGATTTTGAATGGTTTTTAATTTCAAACAGCTTTAAAAGAGATAAAAAAGAAATATCTAACAGCCTTTTATTAGCTACCGAAATAAAAAATTATTTGATACCAGAAAAGAAAAATGTAGATTTCTTTTTAAAAAATTATATGAGAAACGGATATCGATTTATCTTCTAAACTAATACAAAAAATAAACCAAATAAACCAAGTAATAACCTCATACTCTATAGATCATAATCACTTAAAGTCTAAAGAGTTTTTAATATTTTAAAATGCCTCATTACAAAAAAACAAAAATTGTAGCCACGTTAGGGCCCGCAACTAACACCAAAGAAATTTTAGAAGAATTAGCCGCCGAAGGGGTTAATGTTTTTAGAATTAATTTTTCTCATGCCAATTATGATGTGGTTATTGAGCGCATAAAAATGATTCGAGAAATCAACAAAAGAAGAGGTTTTAATGTCGCTATTTTAGCCGATTTACAAGGCCCTAAATTACGTGTTGGTGTTATGGAAGAAAACGTGCTTCTTAAAAATGGAGACACGTTTGTTTTTACCACAGAAGAATGTGTTGGAAATACAGAAAAAGCATTTATGACCTACAAAAGGTTTCCTAAAGATGTAAAAGCAGGAGAACATATTTTGGTTGATGATGGTAAATTGATGTTCGAAGTACTATCAACAGATAAAAAAACAGCAGTGATTACCAAGGTTTTGGTTGGCGGAATTCTTTCTTCAAAAAAAGGAGTAAACCTACCAAATACAGCCATTTCTTTGCCTGCTTTAACTGACAAAGATAAAAAAGATGCCATTTTTGCGTTAAAACAACAGGTAGATTGGATTGCCTTATCTTTTGTTAGAACACCAGAAGATTTAAGAATTTTAAGAGATTTAATAGACTTACATTCAGACTATAGAGTCCCTGTAATTGCAAAAATTGAAAAACCAGAAGCGGTAGAAAATATTGACGCTTTAATTCCGTATTGCGACGGATTAATGGTTGCTCGTGGCGATTTAGGTGTAGAAATACCCATGCAAGAAGTTCCTTTAATACAAAAAAGATTGGTTTTACGAGCAAAACAAGCAAGAATCCCCGTAATTATTGCTACTCAAATGATGGAAACCATGATTACCAATGCCGTACCTACAAGAGCAGAAGTAAATGATGTTGCCAATTCTATTATGGACGGAGCAGATGCAGTAATGCTTTCTGGAGAAACATCTGTGGGAATAAATCCTGTGGCAGTGATTAAAAAAATAACCGAAATTATTGAAAGCGTAGAAAACTCTCCGTTAATTAAAGTGCCTCAAGGGGCTCCTCGTATTAAAACAGAACGTTTTGTAACCAAAGCGATTTGCCATCACGCTGCTTTAATGGCAAACGACACCAGTGCAGCGGCAATTTCTACCCTAACAAATAGTGGTTATACGGCGTTTCAGATTTCTGCTTGGAGACCAAAATCTTATGTGTTGGCATTTTCATCAGAAAAAAGAATTTTAGGAAAAATGAACCTGCTTTGGGGTGTAAAAGCTTTTTATTATGACAAAGATTTAAGTACCGATGATACGGTTGTAGATATCAATAAAATAGTAAAAAGTAAGGGATTTGTTACCAAAGGAGATTTAATTATCAACCTTACCTCAATGCCTGTAGAGGCAAAAGGAATGGTAAATACCTTACGTGTTTCTATTATAGAATAATCTTTTTTAAAGAAACAATCGCATCATTCGTTACAAAAGGTGTTGGCATCATTTTTTGCGTTCTTGGTTGTAATGTAAACTGCGGATTTGTCAATAAATTAAAAGAGGTTTCGTTTAAAATAAACTCCATTTTTTTATTGGGTTTTACAGAAAACGAAATGGTGAGTGTTTTGTCTTCATCACCTAAATAATACACCAAGAAAGAGTTGTTTTTAACAGTATATTCTTCTTTTTTTGTTATCGGTTCTCCGTTTGCTTTAAAATGATAAAAAGTAGTTGTTTTTGTGGTTGATAACTCTATTTTATTTATCTTTCTTTGTGGTTCAATAGTAAACTCAACCTGTCTTTTATCATCAATAATTGTGTCTTTTTTTAAGAGAATTAAAGACGATGAAAAATCTTTATAATCCGTTTTTACATGATAGGTAAAACGTGTATTGTATTTGCTTTTTGATGAAGCTTTTTGAATATTCCCTTTCGTTGGGTTTTCGCCTAAAACCTGCTTTGTATATGTATCTAAAACTTTATTATACGTGCCAAAATACGCCGTTTTAGCATCAACATCTTGTATATATACCAAACTATTTGGTTTTTTATTATCTATAGAGAATCCGCTATGAGCGGTGGCTAAACCCAGCACTAAAATAGTTAATAAACCGATGAGTTTTGTGGTGTTTTTTGTATCGCGTTTTCTAACAAAAACGGGCGTAAATAATCCGAAGATAAGCACTATAAACACCGCACTAATAAACAGTACTTTTAAGCCCAAACCAACAGGAAACATTTGTACCAAAGGAGCAAAAATATAGATGGTTGGTATCGATAAAATAGCAAACAAAATAGGTTTAGACTGCTCTTTAATGTTCATAAAAATAGCGATGGCTAAAATGAGTAATCCGCTAAAAACAGGAATGATAAAAAAGCCTGCTCCTTGTAAATACAAATAGATTAAAAAATTGATAATCAACCAAATAAACAACGGGGCAACCAAAAGATTGATAGGTTTTTCTTCGTCTTTAAATTTTTGATATACTTTAAATAATATCCAAAGATTTAAAAACACAACGCCTAAAATATATTCATATCCATTGTATGTAAATCCGTGTAAAATATCATTGTAATGCGGATGAATAATTAACAACAGTTTCCATAAGCCAAAGGTAATTCCGCCACATAAAACCAAAGAAAGTAAAAACGGAACAAACCCTTTTAACAATCCTTCTATAGTGAGTTTATTTAAAGAAATTCCAAAGAAAAGTAAAATTAAAAATAGGATAAATGCGGCGATTAACATCGGTAAAATCCAAGAAAACGGATAGCTTATTATTTTTGTGATTGGAAAATTAACATACACATCATCTTGATTGCTATGAAAATTTTCTAGATCAGAAAAAGCAAAATAATTGAGCATTGTAGTCAAATAATCTGCTTGATGTAAGAGTGTATTTCTGTTTAAACGCTCATAAGAATCTTGTGCTGTATGATAATCAAAATGATCGCCAATAAAGGCAAAATTGAACCCGTTTATATTACCATCTTCTCTAAAAACTGTTAAATCGGTATCGTTTGGCAACATTTTATAAATGCTGTACATTAAAGAACTTGCTACAGGATAATTGGGTTTCGCTTTTAAAAATTCTGATAAAAGCTGATGATTTTTACCATTGGTTTCCATCAACATATAACTTGGGCCTCCGCTACCACGTGCTTCAAAATTTAAAACCAATCCTATGTTTTTTGCCCAAGGATGCGCATCAACAAAAGCTTTCGCACCCAATAAACCTAACTCTTCGGCATCAGAAATTAAAATGATGACATCGTTTTTTGGCTGTTTGTTTTTGGCTAAAAACGCTCTAATTCCTTCTAAAATAGTGACCACACCAGAACCTGCATCACTTGCGCCTAAAGATGAGTGCGGACTCGAATCATAATGCGATAATAACACCAAAGATTTACCGTTTTCGGTTCCTTTAATTTTAGCAATAATATTTTCGGTTGTTGTGCCTGCAACCCATTTTTTATTGATGGCGGTTTGTATTTGAATTTGAGGCTCTAAGCCCATTTTTTTTAATTCGTTTACAATATAATCTTGCACAACTTTATGTTCATCAGCACCCACATAGTGTTGTTTTTTACTAATATTTTTAAGATGATACAATGCGTTATTTAAAGAAAAATCTGAGTTAGAGAGTTCTTTGTTTGTGTTTACTGACGGCATCATATCAAAAAATGCCCAAAAAACAACTCCAACAACAATAAGAATTGCTACTAAGGATTGACGTTTTTTCATGGATGATTTAATTTATATAAAAGTACAACAATCTAATGAAAACAACCGATAATTAATTTTTGATAATTTTATAAGCCGTTGTATTTCCTTTTTCATCAGACAACTGAATAAAATAAAGTCCGTTTTTTAAAAAAGAAATATCAATATGGTTTTTATTTATCAATGTTGTTTTCAATTTTTTGCCCGAAGGCGTATATATTTTATAGCTTGTTATTTGTATTTGCTTCGGATTTGAAATTTGGAGATTTCCTGATGTAGGGTTTGGATACAAACCCACGTTGTTTGCTGTAAAAAAATTATCAACCCCTAAAGTATTGAATTTAGAGTCGATTAAATTCCATAATTCACTTCTACCTGCGTCATAATTTAAAGCCCACATGCCTACACCTGCTAAATTTTTTGAAATAGCTTTGTCAAACTTAGCAGCAGTTGCTTGTTCTGTATCTGCCCAAACTTGATTCCAGCTACCTGCCTGAAACCATTTGTACCAAGAAGTTTGGTAATTTGCATTCCACAATGCACCTCCGTGATCATTGGCTTCGGTAACCGTGTTTTTATAAAACGTAGAACCTACATAAGAGGTAATTGAAGAACCTGCAACGTCGGTTGCTGTTTTCCAATGTTTGCCATAATAAGGCACGCCTAAAATGAGTTTGTCTGCATGATTTGTTATGGCTGTTGCATAATCATTGTCTAAAGATTTTGATACACAAATTCCGCCCGAAGGATGAATTAGTGGCGCAACTGCACCCGTTGTTGTGCTCCAGCTCCCGTTATAATCATACGCCATTATAAATACATAATCTACACTATTTGCTAATCCGTTTAAATCCCATCCGCTCCAATTTACTGCAGGACCATCAAAAGAGACTTCTTTCCCAGGTAAATTGGTGTGAATATACGTTGTTAAATCTGTTAAAAACGTGTTTAATAATGAACCTCTGTCCGAAGAGCTTAAACTCTCAAAATCTATATTAACACCATCTAGTTGATTGTTATTAATCAGGTTTTTAATATTGTTAAACAGGTTGTTTTTAGCTGTTGTATTTGTTAATAATGTATGTATTTGTGTTGACGAAAAGTTTTTTACAACCATAATCACCTTCGTATTATTAGAATGTGCGCTATTTATAACATCTGTCCACGGCCAACCAGAAGGTGTGCTAATATTTCCTGATCCGTCTGCATCAAAACTAAACAAAGCTACGTGCGATAACAAATCATAATGCATGTTTGCATTTGCTCCAGAATTATACTCCCAATACGGTAAAAAGCCAAATACAATTTTATTTAATCCTGTTGTAGTTCTTGCCTGAAGCGGAATAATTGGCGTGTTTTTTATTTTCACAGAAGCGGTTACTTTGCGTTGTTTTCCAAACTCTTCTTCGTGTTGTTGGTGCGTGCCTTTTCTGATGATTTCTTGCCCAAAAGAAATATGTATAATAATGATGGCAAAAAAGAATAGTAATTTTGTTTTCATGACGTTGAGTTTAAAATAAGCGATAAATATACACTATTTATCAAATATTCAGCTATTTAAAATTGCAAAAACCACAAACAAAGCAATAAAATATTGCAATTTTGATTGTTTTTAAGGATTTAATCTCTTTTAATCAGCAAATAATAATCG
>CAMZMA010000014.1 GCA_947311815.1 uncultured Flavobacteriaceae bacterium | reverse complement strand
ACACTTTCTCCCATTTTAGGAAGTCTTAATTCAAATTTTGCCATAAGTATCGTATTTTACGGACTGCAAAAGTAATAAAAAACGATGGTTTTTTGATGAAAATTTCAATGAAAAACGAAATTTTTGTTTTTATTTTTTTTACATTATTCGTAATTTACCCGTTCAAAAACTATTATTTTTTATGAATAAAACAGCTTACATGTATTTACAATAAAAACTAAATAATTATTTGATGCTCTTATATTCTTTTACCGCATCAATAAACGCTTTGGCATTTTCTAACGGAATGTTCGGTAAAATACCGTGTCCAAGATTTACAATGTACTTGTCTTTTCCAAAATCATCAATCATTTTATGCACCATCTTTTTGATTTCTGTTGGTGGCGATAATAAGCGTGATGGATCAAAATTACCTTGAAGTGTCACTTTATTTTGAGTAAATTTTCGAGCATTTTGTGGCGTAATTGTCCAATCAACTCCCAAAGCAGATACGTTAGAATTTGCCATTTCTTCTAAAGCGAACCAACAACCTTTTCCGAAAGCAATTACAGGAGCTTCATCTTTTAAAGCTTCTACAATTTGGTTGATATACTGCCACGAAAATTCTTGATAATCTACTGGCGACAACATACCTCCCCAAGAATCAAAAATTTGTACAGCATCTACACCTGCCGCTACTTTTGCTTTTAAATACGCAATCGTAGTCTCCGTAATTTTTTGTAATAATTGATGTGCCGCTACAGGATTTGTAAAACAAAACTCTTTCGCTTTATCAAAGGTTTTAGAACCTTGTCCTTGTACCACATAACACAAAATAGTCCAAGGTGAACCTGCAAAACCAATTAACGGAACTTCGTTATTCAGTTTTTCTTTGGTCATTTTTATGGCTTTATAAACATAATCTAACGTTTCATGCACATTGGGTACAATTACCTTATCAACTCCTTTTTGATCTCTTACAGGATTGGGTAAATACGGCCCAAAATTAGGTTTCATTTCTACCTCAATATTCATTGCCTGCGGAATTACCAAAATATCAGAAAATAAAATAGCTGCATCCATTCCGAATCTTCGAATAGGTTGCACGGTAATTTCACTAGCTAATTCTGGAGTTCTACAGCGTGTAAAGAAATCGTATTTCTTACGGATTTCCATAAATTCTGGTAAAAATCGTCCTGCTTGTCGCATCATCCAAACGGGTGGACGATTAACAGTTTCTCCTTTTAAAGCTCTTAAAAATAAATCGTTTTTTATCATTTCTTTATTTTATATTATTCCTGTACTATTAGGAATTTCATTATCAATGCTATCATTATTATTAACTGAAATAATTTTCTTTTTAAAATAATATTACTTCACGTTGTTTGAAATGGTATGTTGTTTGTCATTCCTGCGAAGGCAGGAATCTTTCTCAATTATCCCATTCCTTTGAAATATCATTCCAATTAGAATTTTCTTCAATAATTAATTTTATTTTCCAATCTCTTTTCCATTTCTTCAAGTTCTTTTCTCTTTTTATAGCATCATTTATATGCTGATATTTTTCAAAGTAAACTAACTTGTCTAAGTTATATTTTTCAGAAAACCCTTTTATGATTTTATGTTTATGTTCAAACATTCTTCTTTCTAAATCATTGGTTACTCCTATATATAAAACCCCTTCCTTTTTATTCGTGATAATGTACACGTAATATTGGTGAATGGTTTTATACATTTTTCTTCTTTTATGATGAGATTCCTGCCTTCGCAGGAATGACAATTCCATTTCTTAATTTATCCTCATACGAACAAAGTAAAGCTATCTCAATTTTAAATTACTTCATTATTTATTAGTTACTACAATCAAACTGACATACCTTATAATGACATTTTTTTCTACATATTACTCACTGCCAACATCGCTTTATCAATAGCTTTGGCTACTTTTTTCTTGTCTTTTTTACGCAAAGAGGTTGATAAAAACCAAGACTCAAATTGCGAAGGTGGTAAAAACACGCCATTTTTTATCATTACCCAAAAAAACGTCGCAAATTTTTTGGTGTCTGCTTTTTGTGCTTCCTCAAAATTAGTTACTTCGTCTTTGGTAAAAAACGGATTAATCATCGAGCCAAATCGGTTTACTACCAAATCTACTCCGTATTTTTTGGCAGACATTAGTAAAATTACTTCTAATTCTGCCGCAGTATTTTCGAATTGCTGATACGGATTTTGCTTTTTCAACTCTGTTAATGTGGCAATACCAGATGCCATGGCAATCGGGTTTCCACTCAACGTTCCTGCTTGGTACATATCGCCTAAAGGCGATACCATTTGCATAATTTCATTGCGTGCTCCGTAAGCTCCTACAGGAAAACCACCACCAATTACTTTTCCTAAACATGTAATATCTGCAGTCACACCCAATAATTCTTGTGCGCCACCAAAAGTAGAACGAAAACCCGTCATTACTTCATCAATAATTAACAAAGCACCTTTGCTTTCTAAAAATGATTTTAATTCGGTTAAAAAATTATCTTTGGGCAATACTACGCCCATATTTCCTGCAATAGGCTCTAAAATAACGGCAGCAATATCATCGTGCTTTTTAAAATGTGCTTTTACACTTTCTAAATCGTTATAATTGGCAATTAAGGTGTTTTTTACAGCGCCTTCTGGCACTCCTTTACTTCCAGGAATACTCAACGTTGCCAAACCAGAACCTGCAGCTACTAACAAGGCATCTGAATGCCCATGATAACAGCCTGCAAATTTGATGATTTTATTTTTTCCTGTGTAAGCTCTAGCCAAACGTAAGGCACTTAACACCGCTTCGGTACCTGAATTTACAAAACGAACTTTATCCATTTCTGGAAAAGCATCGCATACAATTTTGGCTAATTTGATTTCATTTTTAGTAGATGCACCAAAAGTATATCCGTTTTTTAAGGCTTTATCAATCGCTTTTTGCACTTTTTTATGACGATGTCCTAAAATCATAGGACCATACGATAATACGAAATCTACATATTTGTTTTGATCTACATCAACAATCGTACTTCCTTTTGCTTTTTTGATAAACAACGGATTTCCGCCTACCGATGCAAAAGCTCTTACTGGTGAATTTACCGCACCGACTAAGTGTTTAAGACCTTTTTTATATAATTTTTGTGATTTTTTGTGCTTCATTGATAATATGATAATCAACCTCACAGGTTTTAAAAACCTGTGAGGTATTTATTTAATTTTTTAATAATATTTTTGCTGCTTCCTTAGCAAAATAAGTAATAATAATATCTGCTCCTGCTCTTTTCATTGATAAAAGACTTTCCATCATCACTTTTTCTCCATCAATCCATCCTTTTTCTGCAGCGGCTTTTACCATCGCATATTCGCCACTTACATTATAGCACGCAATGGGTCTATCAAAATTATTTTTTAAATCTCTGATGATATCTAAGTAAGATAATGCGGGTTTTACCATTAAAATATCTGCTCCTTCTTCATCATCAAAAGTGGCTTCTCGCATTCCTTCGTCTCTATTTGCAGGATCCATTTGATAAGTTTTTCTATCGCCAAAACTGGGTGCAGAATCGGCAGCATCTCTAAAAGGTCCGTAAAAAGCCGAAGCATATTTTACAGCATACGCCATAATGGGCAGGTTTACAAAGCCGAAGTTATCTAAGGATTCTCGTATCATGGCAATTGTACCGTCCATCATTCCTGATGGTGCTACCATATCTACGCCTGCTTTGGCGTGCGATATTACTTGTTTGGCAATATTTACCAAGGTTGCATCATTATCTACATCATTATTATGGATGATTCCGCAATGACCGTGACTGGTATATTCGCAAAAACACACATCGGTGATTACATATAAATTCGGGTAATTTTTTTTGATAAAACGGATAGCTTTTTGCATAATACCGCTATCATTCCACGTTTCTGTACCTTCATCATCTTTTGTAGATGGAATGCCAAATAACAATACCGCAGGAATATTAAGTGACACTACTTCGTCTAATTCTTTAGAGAGTTTGTCTAAAGAAAATCGTTTGATTCCAGGCATGGAAACAATTTCGGTTTCGATATTTTCTCCTTCTTCTATAAAAAGTGGATATACAAAATCATCTACCGAAAGTTTGGTTTCTCTTACCAATCTTCTGATTCCTTCTTTTTTTCTGAGCCTTCGGGTTCTAAACATATATT
>CAMZMA010000013.1 GCA_947311815.1 uncultured Flavobacteriaceae bacterium | reverse complement strand
TAATTTCTTCCCTATTGATGAGATATAAAAAACTTGTTTTTTAAGGAACGACTATTTAATAGCATTTTTCAACCAAATTACAAACCCTTTTAAATTTGACTTTAGAAGGGTTTTTTATTTCCTATATATTTCCCTACTTTTGCAATCGTTTTAAAACTAACTTAAATTAAATTTATATATATATGGAATCAATGATAATTTGGATGCCAATTGTAGCAGCTATAATCGGATTAATCTACATGTTAATCAAAAAATCTTGGGTATTAAAACAAGATGCTGGTGATGGTAAAATGAAAGAAATTTCTGATCATATTTACGAAGGTGCTTTGGCTTTCTTAAATGCAGAATACAGGTTACTTGCCATTTTTGTAGTAGTAGTAAGTGTGTTACTATTTATAGTTTCTACTATTGTACCTTCTACACACTGGTTAATTGTTATCGCATTTATTTTTGGTGCATTTTTCTCTGCATTGGCAGGAAACATGGGAATGAAAATTGCTACCAAAACAAATGTTAGAACTACACAAGCTGCCCGTACAAGTTTACCTAAAGCCTTAAGTGTTTCTTTTGGTGGTGGTACTGTTATGGGATTAGGAGTTGCTGGTTTAGCGGTTTTAGGTTTAACTGCATTCTTTATCTGATTCTATCACTTTTTTATGGGAGGCCAATGGACTTCTGTAAGTGACATGACTGTTGTTTTAGAAACCTTAGCTGGTTTTTCTTTAGGAGCTGAATCTATCGCATTGTTTGCAAGAGTTGGTGGAGGTATTTATACCAAAGCTGCCGATGTGGGTGCAGATTTAGTAGGTAAAGTAGAAGCTGGTATCCCAGAAGATGATCCACGTAATCCTGCAACTATTGCAGACAACGTTGGTGATAATGTTGGTGATGTTGCGGGTATGGGAGCTGATTTATTTGGTTCTTACGTTGCAACCGTTTTAGCGGCTATGGTTTTAGGAAATTATATCATTAAAGATATGGGCGGAAATATTGCTGATGCCTTTGGCGGCATTGGTCCTATTTTATTACCTATGGCAATTGCAGGTGTAGGTATTATTATTTCTTTAATCGGTACAATGTTAGTGAGTATCAAATCTAACGATGCAAAAGAAAATGAAGTAATGAGCGCTTTAAACAAAGGAAACTGGGTTGCTATCGCTTTAGTTGCTGTTTCTTCTTACGTTTTAGTAAATTGGATGTTACCAGAAACTATGAAAATGGAATTCTTTGGAGAAGGCTTACAAGATATTTCGTCAATGCGTGTGTTTTATGCAACATTGGTAGGTTTGGTTGTGGGTGCAGTAATTTCATCAGTAACCGAATATTATACAGGATTAGGAAAAAGTCCGATTTTAAAAATAGTACAACAATCTAGTACAGGAGCAGGAACCAACATTATTGCAGGTTTGGCAACAGGAATGATTTCTACTTTTCCAACCATCCTTTTATTTGCTGGAGCCATTTGGTCTTCGTACGCATTTGCAGGTTTTTACGGAGTAGCATTAGCAGCTTCTGCGATGATGGCAACAACTGCAATGCAATTAGCTATTGATGCTTTTGGACCTATTGCAGATAATGCAGGTGGAATTGCAGAAATGAGCGAACAAGACCCTATTGTTAGAGAGCGTACAGATATTTTAGATAGTGTTGGTAATACAACTGCTGCAACTGGTAAAGGATTTGCTATTGCATCTGCAGCCTTAACTTCTTTAGCCTTATTTGCAGCTTATGTAACTTTTACAGGAATTGATGGAATTAACATTTTTAAAGCCCCTGTTTTAGCCATGTTATTTATTGGAGGAATGGTGCCTGTAGTTTTTTCTGCCTTAGCGATGAATGCTGTTGGTAAAGCGGCTATGGAAATGGTGGAAGAAGTAAGACGTCAGTTTAGAGATATTCCTGGAATTATGGAAGGAACTGGAAAGCCAGAATATGATAAATGTGTAGAAATTTCTACAAAAGCTTCTTTAAAAGAAATGATGCTACCAGGTTTATTAACTATTGGATTTCCGTTAGTTATTGCGTTTGTTCCTTTAGCTTTTGGAATGGATAATATGATGGTTGCCGAAATGTTAGGTGGCTATATGGCAGGAGTTACTGTGAGTGGTGTACTTTGGGCAATCTTTCAAAACAATGCTGGTGGCGCTTGGGATAACGCAAAAAAATCTTTTGAAGCTGGTGTAGAAATTAATGGAGAAATGACCTACAAAGGTTCTGAAGCTCATAAAGCTGCTGTAACAGGAGATACGGTTGGAGACCCGTTTAAAGATACTTCTGGTCCTTCTATGAACATTTTAATTAAATTAACCTGTTTAATCGGATTGGTCATCGCGCCAATTTTAGGAGGTCATTCAGATAAACATGCTACTAATTTAACCAACGAAGTAAAAGTAGAAGTAGTAACAACTACTGCTAATTTAGCACAAGCTACAGTTACTAAAACAGTTACAACTAACGGAGAAACGGTTACAAAAACAGCTACTTTTAAAGGAACTGATAAAGAAGTAGAACAAAAAGCATCTGAATTTACAAATAGTAAAGTTGCTATTAAAACAACAAAATAAAAGAACTTTAATTTGTTCTTAATTCAATTTTAAAAACTCACTATCTTTATTGGTAGTGAGTTTTTTAGTGGAACATTTTGCGTTTGACTTAATGATATTTTCAAAAATGTTCAACAAAAAAGCATCCAAAATTTGAATGCTTTTTTAGTATTTATAAAATGGTATTTTTATTTTTCTAACAACTCTAATTTTTCTGCAAAATAATCGCAAAAATCTCTCATAGTTGCACTCATTTTTTCATCGTTGGTTGCTCTTTCAAAAGTAGTTGCCATAGACACTAATGTTTGATGAAAAAATAATTTCATTTCATCTACAGGCATATCTTTGGTCCATAAATCCATACGTAGCGTGTCTTTTTTTTGATGATCCCAAACAGATAACATAATTGCTTTTGAAGGCGCATTGTCTATTCCGCCATCTTGTGCTGTCCAAGAAATTGTTTCTGGTACTTTATTTTCGTCTAAACCGACCGTAAATTTTATTTCTGATTGATGTTTTATTGCCATTACTTTTTTGGTTTATATCCTGATTTTTTAAACAAATCAGACGCCTTTATTGTTATTAATTCTTGCAAAGATACATCATTCTCTCGCATAAAAGAACGTACAATTTGCCAACCTATAAAAACACCTATTTGACCAGGTGATTTGTTGTCTTCCGAAAGATAAAACTTAGAAAACGGAGCAACATCTAAAAACCGAGCATTCAATTTTGTATCCGTATCATACAATAATTTTTTATCGATAAAATATTTCCAAACCTGCTCTTCATTCAATGTTGCCCAAGCTAATTTTTCTACGCTATATCCCGATTTTTCTTTATCACTTACAAAAGGCAAATAGGCATCTAAAAAATACATTTTTTTGCCTTCATAAATTAGTTTTCCTAAAAAAGTTCTATCTAAATTTGGCGGAAATTGTTTTGAAATATATGACTTTGCAACGTCAACAATTATATGTTTTTTATGGTTGTTTTCTTTTATATATTTCGGATAATCTCCGTAAAAAGGATGATTTTTACCTAAATATGCATCCAAAGAAATAAGTAATAAACTGTCTGCTAAAACAACCCGATTTTCATAATCTATGTTGGTTAACATGGTAATTATTTTTGGCGATGTAAATTTGGGGTAGTAATATTTTATATGTTTAAATAACGTAGTTAACTCTTGCTTTTCATCATCAAAATTTGAAAAAATTTTTTGAGTTTCAGCAAACAATTCTTGTTCATCTTTGTCATTTATTTTTGCCAACCAAATACTATCGGGTGTTTGTGCAGGAAACAGCAACGGATATTTTTCCTTTGTTTTTTGCAATGTATTTTTTGTTGACGTGTAAAAATCTACATCAAATCTGTCAACAGAAAAGGCTACTTGTATTTTAGAAACGTCAATAGTAGTTTTCTTTTCTTTGTTACAGGAAACAAAAACAAGTATCAGTACAATAAATAAGTGTATTTTTTTCATGAACTTTAGTATATTAGCATTCAAAATAAAGAACGTCAAAAATACTAAAATAGTTTAGCAATGAATGCACAAAAAGTTACCGATTATATTGTTTCTTGGTTAAAAGAGTACGCAGAAAACGCAAAAGTAAAAGGATTTGTAGTGGGAGTTTCTGGCGGAATCGATTCTGCTGTTACCTCTACATTGTGTGCTAAAACAGGGTTTCCTACCTTGTGTGTAGAAATGCCTATTCATCAAGCTAAAAACCAAGTAACTCGCGCAGCAAATCATATTGAAAAATTAAAGGAACAGTTTAGTAATGTAAGTTCTGTAAAAACCGATTTAACCGACACTTTTGAAACCTTTATAAAAGCAGTTCCTACTACCAACAATACAACAAAGGTAGATTTATCTTTGGCAAATACACGAGCAAGATTACGTATGACTTCTTTGTATTATTTAGCGGGTTTATACGGTTTATTAGTTGCAGGAACAGGTAATAAAGTAGAAGATTTCGGTGTAGGTTTTTATACTAAATATGGTGATGGCGGTGTAGATTTAAGTCCTATTGCAGATTTATTAAAATCTGAAGTATATGAGTTAGCAGCTTATCTTAATGTATCTGATGCAATACAAAAGGCAGCGCCTACAGATG
>CAMZMA010000012.1 GCA_947311815.1 uncultured Flavobacteriaceae bacterium | reverse complement strand
TCTTTTAATGCTAAAATAAAAGGTTTTAGAACTCAATTAAAAGGAGTAAGAAAAGTGGATTTCTTTATGTTTAGGTTACAAAAATTATTCGCCTAAAAACAAAAATCCCACAAGTTTTGCGCTTGACCCTTTGATTTTTACTAAACACTCAAAATATACCGCATAAAAAAACGCTTCAAAGAAATTGAAGCGTTTTTTTATATAGTTAAAACAAGTATTACATTGCAGCAACTTGTTTTGATAATTTTGATTTTAAATTAGCTGCTTTATTCTTATGAATAATATTATTTTTTGCTAATTTATCTAACATAGAAACTACTTTAGGTAACATTTCGGTTGCTTCTTTTTTATCTTCAGAAACACGTAAATCTCTTACAGCATTACGTGTAGTTTTATGCTGATATTTATTACGCAACCTTTTTGCTTCGTTACTTCTAATTCTTTTTATTGCTGACTTATGATTTGCCATAATGTTTTTTTTACTTCTGTTATTAAAACTTTTGTAGTCCGTACGGGAATCGAACCCGTGTTACCAGGATGAAAACCTGGCGTCCTAACCCCTAGACGAACGGACCATTACAATTTGGAGGAATTAACCTCGTTATTGCGGATGCAAATATACAACGTTTTTAAATTTGTGCAATAAAAAATTAAAAAATAATTAAATTTTTAATATGCCTTTGCAAATAACACTCTCCTACTCGATGATTTACCAGTAAACACACAGGTTCCAGCTTCATTAACAACTTCGTTAGGTATGCACCTAATCGTTGCTTTTGTAAGCTCTTTTATCTTATCTTCAGTCTCTTCTGTACCATCCCAGTGCGCTAAAACAAAGCCTCCTTTGGTTTTAATGACTTTTTTAAAGTCATCAAACGTATCTACTTCTGTAGTGTGCGTACTTCTAAAATCTAACGCTTTTTGAAACAAATTTTCTTGAATTTCTTCTAACAAATCACTCACAAACGTTACAACATCATCTTGAGAAACTGTTTGTTTTTCAAAAGTATCTCTTCTAGCTACCTCAACCGTATTGTTTTTTAAATCTCTATTTCCTACAGCAATTCGAACAGGAACGCCTTTTAATTCATATTCTGCAAATTTTGCACCTGGTCTAAAAGTATCTCTTCCATCAAACTTTACAGATATTCCTTTTTTACGAAGCTCTTTTACAATAACATCCATTTTTGTTGCAATATTTTCTAACTGCTCTTCACCTTTATATATAGGCACAATTACAACCTGAATTGGTGCTAATTTTGGTGGCAAAACCAAACCTGCATCATCAGAATGTGTCATAATTAATCCGCCAATTAAACGTGTAGAAACTCCCCAAGAAGTCGCCCAAACATACTCTTGTTTCCCCTCTTTTGAAGTATATTTTACATCAAAAGCTTTGGCAAAATTTTGTCCTAAAAAATGCGATGTTCCTGCTTGTAAAGCCTTTCCATCTTGCATTAATGCTTCTATGGTATACGTTTCATCTGCACCTGCAAAACGTTCGCTTTCTGTTTTAGAACCTTTTACAACGGGCATCGCCATAAATTCTTCGGCAAAAGTTGCATATACTTCTTGCATTTGTTTCGATTCTGCTAAGGCTTCCTTTTTAGTTGCATGTGCTGTATGACCTTCTTGCCATAAAAACTCTGCGGTTCTTAAAAATAAACGTGTTCGCATTTCCCAACGCACCACATTTGCCCATTGATTTATTAGCAAAGGTAAATCTCTGTAAGATTGAATCCACCCTTTATAGGTATTCCAAATAATGGCTTCTGATGTTGGCCGAACAATGAGTTCTTCTTCTAATTTCGCATTCGGATCTACACGTAATTTCCCAGGATTATCTGGATCTGTTTGCAATCTGTAATGTGTTACTATGGCACATTCTTTTGCAAATCCTTCTGCATTTTTTTCTTCAGCTTCAAACAAACTTTTAGGAACGAATAACGGAAAATACGCATTTTCATGCCCCGTTTCTTTAAACATTCTATCTAATTCTGCTTGCATTTTTTCCCAAATAGCATATCCGTAGGGTTTAATCACCATACATCCTCTTACTGCAGAATTTTCTGCTAAATCAGCTTTTACAACCAATTCATTGTACCATTTAGAATAATCTTCCGATCTTTTTGTTAATTTCTTGCTCATTATCAAAAGTTTGGCATAAATATTGTTACCTTTATTGTGTCGTTCATTTTAGCTTTTATCAATTTGCTAAAAGAAGTCACAAAACTACTATAAAAAGGTCAGAGCACCATCAAAAGTTAAAAAGTTTTTATAGTAACAACAATAAATTATTCATCATAAAAATATAATTATGAAACTTCGATACATTTCTTTAAAAATAAATCGCTTTTTAATGCTTTTTGCATTCAGCGCATTTTTAGTTTCTTGCGGAACTTACCAAAACACCTCAAATAATGACGGAATTTATGATGATATAATTGATAAAGCGGTTGACAAAAAAGAAGGCCGAAAGGTAGTTGTGGTAGATGAAAAAGAATACAGAGAGTACAACAAAAACTACTTTACCAAAGAGGTAGAACGCTTAGATAATTTAAACGGATCGGATATTTTAACAGATATTGATGCTTACAAAACCCCTGATACTTTAGTGGTAGAAGAAGAAATTATTAAAGAGCCTACACGCAGAATTACTTATAATTACAATGAACCTTGGGGGTATGATGATACACAAGATGTTGTGATAAATATTAACTACGGTTACAATCCGTATTGGAATAATTATTACTATAATGATTGGTATTATGGCTACGGATACTACAATCCGTGGAGATACAGATATTATGGGTACAATCCGTATTGGCATCCTTATCACTCACCTTTTTATTGGGGATACAATTCTTGGGGATATGGATTATACTACGGATACGGAAATTACTACAATCCTTACAGAAACAATAGCTACTATAGAAACCGAAGTAGATACGGAAGAAGAACTGCTTACAACGGTAATTATAGAAGAAATTCTTCGATCATCAGAAGAAGCTCAAGAAGAAACACTACTAGCAGTATAAGAAGCAACACTAGAACCAATCCTAGAAATTATACAAAGCCTAGAACCAGAACTAAAACAAGAGTACGAAGTAATACGAGAACCAATCCTAGAAACTACACAAAACCAAGAACTAGAACCAAAACAAGGGTAAGAAGCAATACAAGGTCTAACCCAAGAAACTATACAAAACCGAGAACGAACACAAGAACTCGAGTACAATCAACTCCTAGAAGAAGTACAAGAACATCTACTCCTAGAAGAAGAAGTTCTCGCAACGT
>CAMZMA010000011.1 GCA_947311815.1 uncultured Flavobacteriaceae bacterium | reverse complement strand
ATATTGTTTATGCCGCAGCCATCGGTTCTCCTTGGGGAGAGCATCCAGAACGTGGTGTATATAAAACTATTGATGGTGGTAAAACTTGGAAACAAATCCTTTTTAACAACAATAAAACTGGTGCTGCAGATTTGGTGATGGATCCATCAAATCCGAATAAATTAATCGCTACCATGTGGGAACACAAACGAGATCCGTGGTTTTTTAAATCCGGCGGAAAAGGAAGTGGCATGTACATTACCCACGATGGTGGCGAACATTGGAAAAAAATTACCGAAAAAGAAGGTTTCCCGAAAGGAGAATTGGGCAGAATTGGGGTTGCCATTGCTCGTAGCAATCCAGATGTGATATATGCCTTGGTAGAATCCAAAAAAAATGCATTGTACAAAAGTGAAGATGGTGGCTTTACATGGAAAAAAATAAACAGTAAAAAAGGCATTGGAAATCGTCCTTTTTATTATTCAGAAATTTACGTAGATCCGCAGAACGAAAACCGATTGTACACCGTTTTTACCTACATCAACGTATCTATTGATGGCGGAAAAAATTTTACACAACTCATGCCTGCATACGGTGTTTCTAACGGAGTGCATCCAGATCATCACGCTTGGTGGATACATCCAAAAAACGGTAAATTTATGATTGATGGTAATGATGGCGGACTCAACATCACCAAAGACCGAGGAAAAACATGGCGTTTTATTGGCAATTTACCCATCGCTCAATTTTATCATATAAATGTAGATAATGAGTATCCGTACAATGTATATGGCGGTATGCAAGACAACGGTTCGTGGCGAGGTCCTGCATATGTTTGGAAAGCACAAGGAATCAGAAATTCTTATTGGCAAGAAATTAGTTTTGGCGATGGATTTGATGTCATTCCTGATAAAGATGATGCTCGTTACGGTTGGTCAATGAGTCAACAAGGATATGTTAGCAGATACGATTATAAAACAGGCAATAATTACACGGTAAGACCTACGTATCCTGATGCCAATGTAAAATTGCGTTTTAATTGGAATGCTGCCATCAACAGTTCTCCTTTTGATAATAGTACGCTTTACTTCGGTAGTCAGTTTGTGCATAAATCGACAGATAAAGGATTGACATGGAACATCATATCACCAGATTTAACTACTAATGACAGTACAAAGCTCAATCAATCTGAAAGCGGTGGATTAACGATGGATGCCACAGGCGCAGAAAATCATTGTACAATTTTGGTGGTAGAACCATCGCCCTTAGAAAAAAATATGCTGTGGATTGCTACCGATGATGGCAATGTACAAATAACACAAAACGAAGGTGCAACATGGACAAATGTTGCCAAAAACATCAAAGGATTGCCCAAAGGAAGTTGGATAACGCAGATAAAAGCATCAAACAAAAACAAAGGAGAAGCCTTATTGGTAGCCAATGATTACCGAAGATTTAATTATACACCTTATGTGTATAGAACCAAAAATTACGGAAAAACGTGGACACGTATTGTGGACGAAAATGATGTGAAAAGTTACGCTTTATCAATAATTGAAGACCCTATTGAACCAAATTTATTGTTTTTAGGTACAGATGACGGATTGTACATTTCATTAAATGCAGGTAAAAAATGGACAAAATGGACGAATGGTTTCCCAACAGTTTCGGTAAAAGATTTGGTCATTCATCCTAGAGAACACGATTTAATTATCGGTACTTTTGGTAGAGCCGCTTGGGTGTTAGATGATATTAGACCGCTTAGAGCTTTGGCAAAAGACAAGACTATTTTATCAAAAAAAATAACACTTTTTCAGCCTCCAACAGCATACCAAGTTGCGGTACAACAAGCTACAGGAAGCCGATTTGGTGCAGATGCCATTTTTAATGGAGAAAACAAATCGAGAGGTGCTTTGTTTTACTATTACATTAACAAACCCAAAAAAGATAAAAGTAAAAAGAAAGCTACCAAATCTGACAAAAAAGATGAAAACACCATAAAATGGGATTCTATTACATTCCAAATTTATAAAAATGAGCAATTAATTAGAACCATTCAAAGAAAAGCGCCTAAAAAAAGCGGAATTCATAGAGGATCTTGGGGTTTTGAAGAAAAAGGAGTTGCAAGACCAACTCGTAGTTTAAAAAAATCGAAAAGAGAACCAAGAGGTGTTCGTGTAAAACCAGGAACTTACAGCATAAAAATTACTTTTGGCAATCAATCTTCAGAAAAAAATATTACTGTAAAATACGATCCTCGTTTATCGATTTCTAAAGATGCTATTGATGAGAAATACAATGCTGCTAAATCGTTAGAAAAACATCAAAAAACCATGGCAAATGCTGTAAAACAACTAATGGAAAGTAAAAAAATTGCCACCACTTTTAAAAATAACTTATCTGAAAAAGATAAAATTTTATACAAAGAACAGATAAAAGCATCTACTAAAATTACCAAATCCATCGATAGTTTAGTGGCTATTTATTTAGGTAAAATAGACAAACGACAAGGAATTACCATGCGTAAAAATGTAACACTTACACAACGTTTAAAAACTGCCAATTGGTACATAAATAGTAGATTTGGTAAACAAACTGAAACCGAAAAACAATTAACAAATCAGTTTAAAAATGCACTAAAAAACGCATTGCAAAAAACCAATAATTTCTTTTCTAACGAGTGGGAAAAATACCAAAAAATGATGGAAAGTGTAAAAATATCGCCCTTTAAAAAGAGCAAAACATTTTTTGTGGAGTAGTTTTTTAGATTAAGATTATTTAGACCTGTCAGGTTTTTCCATTCTGTGGATAAATAAAACCTGACTGGTCTTTTTGATATAAAAATCCTATTTTAGCAACTCAAAATTAAATCAACTAATGGATACTTCACCTTTTTTAACAAACGATGCAATTGTTTTCGGATTATTAATGCTTTCTCTCGGGTTTGTATTTTATACAGAATCAAAAACAACAGGTTTTTGGTCAAAATTTTACAAAATAGTCCCAGGATTATTTATGGCATATTTTATTCCTGCCATTTTTACAACGCTGGGTGTAATTTCTCCAGACTGGGAAACCGTTTCTACAGCAGGCGAAGTGGTAAAAGTAAAATCGCAATTGTACTATGTTTCTAGTCGGTTTTTACTACCTGCTGCTTTGGTTTTAATGACCTTAAGCATCGATTTAAAAGCGATTTTTAACTTGGGTTCTAAAGCATTAATCATGTTTTTTACAGGCACCGTTGGTATTGTAATTGGTGGTCCTATTGCTATTTTATTAATTTCAATTTTTTCGCCAGAAACGGTTGGAGGAGCAGATTTTGATGCCGTTTGGAGAGGTTTATCTACACTGGCAGGTAGTTGGATTGGTGGTGGTGCAAACCAAACTGCTATGTTAGAAATTTACAAATACAATCCTGCAAAATATGGCGGAATGGTGTTTGTAGATATTGTAGTTGCCAATGTATGGATGGCAATTTTATTGATAGGAATTGGTAGAAAAGACAAAATTAATAAATGGCTAAAAGCTGATACTTCCGCCATTGAAGAGTTGAAAGAAAAGGTATCTAAATTTACCCAAAAAGTAAAAAGAAATCCAACACTTACAAATTTTATGATTATACTAGCCATCGGATTCGGAACTGTTGGTTTTGCTCATTTTGTAGCGGGTTATTTGGGTGCATTTTTTAATGAAACTGTTGCCGCAATGGAATCTGCTACTTGGAGAAATGTATTTTCATTCTTAGGTTCAAAATTCTTTTGGCTCATCAGTATATCAACAATTATAGCGGTTATTTTATCATTTACAAAAGCAAAAAATTACGAAGGTGCAGGAGCTAGTAAAGTAGGAAGCATTTTTATTTATATTTTAGTAGCAACCATTGGTATGAAAATGGATTTAGCCATGATTTTTGATAATTTAGGATTGATTGTCATTGGTGTTGTGTGGATGTCTATTCACGCAGGTTTACTAATATTAGTTGCCAAATTAATTAAAGCCCCTTATTTCTTTTTAGCCGTTGGTAGTCAAGCAAATGTTGGTGGTGCAGCCTCTGCTCCTATTGTTGCTTCGGCTTTCCATCCATCATTAGCAACTGTGGGCGTATTATTGGCGGTTTTTGGATATGCTATCGGTACTGTGGGCGCAATTGCCTGTACAATTTTAATGGAATTAGCGTCAACTCTATAACCTGAGCTCGATATAAGAATCGAAGTAAAAATTCAATAAATACGTGAGATGTGAGCTACAATTTTTTAGAGAAACGAGTTCCTTTAAAAAATTGTAGCGATGCAGATTGCGTATT
>CAMZMA010000010.1 GCA_947311815.1 uncultured Flavobacteriaceae bacterium | reverse complement strand
AATGTATCAGCAAAAAAATTACAAAGCCTATGATTATTTAGGAATGTCTTATGATATTAGAGACAGCTTACAAAATATAGACATTCAAAAAATACTTACAGAAATTGAAGCTAACCACAAAGTAGATATTTTAAAAAGAAAAGTAGCCCTAAAAAAATTACAAGAAAGCAAAAAAGTATTATACTTAGGCTTTATTGGCTTGGTATTGTTGGTTGTTTTTGGTAGTATTTTATACTATTATAAATTGCGTCAAAAAAACTTAAAATTAACACTCTCTGAAAACGAATTAGAGCAACAACAAAATTTAGAAAAACTAAAAACGCAAACACAAGTAAGAATACTAAATGCTGCTTTAGATGGTAAAGAATCTGAAAGAAAGCAAATAGCAGAAACGTTGCATGACAATGTGAGTGCGTTGTTATCTTCGGCAAACTTACATTTGCTAGCAAGTAAAAAACAATTTAAAGGCGATGTTCCTATAGAAATTGACAAAACCCAAGCCATTCTTTTAGAAGCTTCGCAAAAAATTAGAGATTTATCGCACACCTTAGTTTCGTCAATTTTGTTAAAATTCGGATTGAGTTTTGCACTCAAAGACATGGCATCTAAGTACTCTAATTCAACTATTACGATCAAAACCACATGTAAAAACATTGATAGATATCATCAAGATTTCGAAATTAAAGTATATAATATTATACAAGAATTGGTTAATAATATTTTAAAGCACAGTAAAGCAAAAAAAGCCTCTCTTTTTTTAACCAAAAAAGACGATAAATTACGCATTGTTATTCAAGATGATGGCATTGGTTTTGATAAAGATTCGGTTAGCACAAAAGACGGACTAGGTATCAATCAAATTGAAGCAAGAATTCAAATGCTGAAAGGAATTTTTATTATTGATTCTAAAAAAAACAACGGAACACGAATTACTATAGAAATTCCTATCGTTGCAAGAGAAATTATCAATTTCGATTAGCCAATTCAATCACTTCTAGGTTTTTAATATCGCCATTATCTAAGGTAAAACGCAATAAAGTTCTTACCTTATGAAACCCATGATTACCTGCAGCACCAGGATTTAAGTGTAGTAAATTTAGTTTTTTATCAAACTGTACTTTTAAAATATGTGAATGCCCAGAAATAAAAATTTTTGGCGAATTTCTCTTAATTTCTTCTCTAATTCTAGGATCATATTTATTCGGATACCCGCCAATATGCGTCATCCAAACCGTTACTTTTTCTACAGTAAATTTATTGTCTAACGGAAACTCTAACCGAGCGTCAGCATCATCAATATTGCCAAAAACAGCACGTAAAGGCTTTAGTTTTTTAATGGTATCTGTTACATGTAAATCGCCAATATCGCCTGCATGCCAAACTTCATCCGCTTGTTTTACAAATTTTAAAATTTGCGTATCTATAAAACTATGGGTATCGGAAAGGAGTAAAATTTTCTTCACACCGCAAAAGTACAATAACAAAATAAAATGCGTAATTTTGAGATTCAAAAAAATACAGTTTCTTGAGATATTTTATAGCACTTTCTTACAACGGTAAAAATTATCATGGTTGGCAAATTCAACCCGATGTTATTTCGGTACAAGAAAAACTGAATGATGCAGTAAGTACCGTATTTCAGCAAAAAATTGCAGTTGTTGGAGCGGGTAGAACAGATACAGGTGTGCATGCCAAACAATTTTTTGCACACTTTGATATTGATAAAAAATTAGAAGGAGACAACGTACATAAGCTCAACTCTGTATTGCCAAAAGACATTGTGGTGTCTAAAGTTTTTTTGGTTGACGATGAAACGCACGCTCGTTTTGATGCCAAAAGCAGAAGTTATGAATATACTATTTGGCTGGGTAGAAATCCGTTTTTGTTAGATTTTTCATGGCAAATACATTCGCAACAATTAGATGTACCATTAATGAATGAAGCCGCAAAAATACTATTAGAATATACCGATTTTGAAAGTTTTTCTAAGGTAAAAACAGATGTACACACGTTTAATTGTACTATTACCGAAGCAAAATGGCAACAAAACGGACAAGAATTAACGTTTTATATTTCTGCCAACCGATTTTTAAGAAATATGGTAAGAGCCATTGTAGGTACTTTGGTAGATGTTGGTTTGGGCAAAATAACGGTGACAGATTTTAGAGCAATTATTGAAAGTAAAAACAGAAGTAACGCGGGTTTATCGGTGCCTGCGAAAGGCTTATTTTTAACAGCAGTAGTATATTAATATGGCAGAAAAAACAGGAAAAGCATTTGATACCCAGATTTTTGCAAGATTGATGAGTTTTGCAAAAGCCTATCGATTGCAATTTTTTATTGCGGTAGCTTCCACTATCTTATTATCGTTAGTGGCAGCTGCGAGTCCGTATGTATTAATTTTAACAGTAAAAGATTTTACGGAAAATAAAAATCTAGATCAACTTCAATTTTACATATTGCTAATGTTGGGACTTTTATTAATAGAAGTTTTGTTGCAATTTACCTTCATCTTTTTTGCCAATTGGGTTGGGCAACATATCATTAGAGATATTCGGTCTAAAATATTCAAACATATTTTACAGTTTAAAATGTCTTATTTTGATACAACATCGGTAGGTAAATTGGTAACAAGAGTCGTATCTGATATAGAAACCATTGCTAGTTTTTTTAGTCAAGGTTTGTTTATGATTGTAAGTGATTTATTAAAAATGTTAGTTGTCACCATTGTCATGTTTGTGCTAAACTGGAAGCTGGCACTCATTGTTTTAGCAGTTTTACCGATATTAATTTATGCTACAAAAAAATTTCAAATTGCCATCAAAGAAACTTTTCAAGAAGTAAGAACACAAGTTGCCAATTTAAACGGATTTGTACAAGAGCGTGTTACAGGAATGAAAATTGTACAACTTTTTAACCGAGAAAAGATTGAATATGCCAATTTTATGGAAATTAATAACAAACATAAAAAGGCGCATGTAAAAACGGTATGGTACTATTCTATTTTCTTTCCGATTGCAGAAATTTTATCATCAATTGCTATCGGGTTGTTAGTTTGGTACGGAGGTTTTCAGGCAATTGGTAGCGAAACGGTAACAGTAGCGGCAATCATCGGATTTATAAAAATGGCTCAAATGTTATTTAGACCGCTACGGCAAATTGCTGATAAATTTAACCAATTACAAATGGGTATTGTCTCTGGCGAACGTATTTTTAAAGTGATGGATACTGATAGTAGCATCAACAAAAACGGAACAATTATAGCACAACAATTAGAAGGTACAATCGAATTTAAAAACGTGTATTTTAGTTATATTAAAGATGAAAAGGTTTTAAAAGGAATTTCTTTTCGAGTAGAAAAAGGACAAACAGTGGCTATTGTAGGAGCAACAGGAGCAGGAAAATCGACCATTATCAATCTTATCAATCGATTTTACGAACTAGATAAAGGAGAGATTTGTGTTGATGGAACATCTGTAGAAAATTATGAAATTGCTTCTTTAAGAAATCAAATTGCAGTGGTATTACAAGATGTGTTTTTATTTTCTGACACTATTTTGAATAATATCACCTTAAAAAATGAAGCTATTTCTTTAGATGAAGTGCAAAAAGCAGCACAACAAATAGGGATTCATGATTTTATTATGACCTTGCCAAACGGCTATCATTATAATGTAAAAGAACGAGGAGCAATGTTATCTTCGGGGCAACGACAACTTATAGCATTTTTACGAGCCTATGTTAGCAAACCAAGTATTTTAATTTTAGACGAAGCCACATCATCTGTAGATACACATGCCGAACAAATGATACAGTTTGCCACCGATACTATTACCAAAGGAAGAACTTCTATTGTTATAGCTCACAGATTAGCAACCATTAAAAAAGCTGCTAAAATTATTGTGATGGATAAAGGATTGATTGTAGAAGAAGGTACGCATCTACAATTGCTAGAAAAAGAAAATGGATACTACAAAAATTTGTACGATAAACAGTTTAGTGTAGAGAAAACTTCGTAAAAGATGCTAAAAAACCACGAAAATATAAACCTTTACCCCAACCAACCATCTCTATCTAAACTTCGGTATTGTATCGCTTCGGCAATATGATTGGGTAAAATATCAGGTTCATTGGTTAAATCTGCAATGGTTCTTGATACTTTTAAAATTCGATCATAGGCTCTAGCAGATAAATTTAGCTTTTCCATCGCCGTTTTTAGTAAATTTTTACTTTCGTCTGATAGTTTACAAAATTTTCTGATTTGTTTTACATTCATTTGCGCATTGTAATGAATGTTTTCTAATTCGGTAAATCGTGCTGATTGTATTTCTCGTGCTGCAGTTACTCGTTTTCTAATTGCTACACTGGTTTCTCCTTTACGTTCATCTGATAATTTATCAAAAGGAACAGGTGTTACCTCAATATGAATATCAATTCTATCTAACAAAGGACCTGATATTTTACTCAAATACCGCTGCATTTCTTGTGGTGATGAAGTCATGGGCGAATTTGGGTCGTTAAAAAACCCTGACGGACTCGGATTCATACTTGCCACCAACATAAAACTACTTGGGTAGGTAACTGTAAAACGTGCTCTAGAAATAGTCACTTCTCTATCTTCTAACGGTTGCCGCATTACTTCTAAAACGGTGCGTTTAAATTCTGGTAATTCATCTAAAAATAAAACACCGTTATGCGATAAAGAAATCTCTCCTGGTTGCGGATATTGACCGCCACCTACCAAAGCAACATCAGATATAGTATGATGCGGACTCCGAAACGGACGTTGAAACATCAATCCGTTATTTTTAGTTTTACCAACAACCGAGTGTATTTTTGTGGTTTCTAAAGCTTCGTGCAAGGTCATTGGTGGTAAAATGGACGGCAATCGTTTTGCCAACATGGTTTTACCCGATCCTGGAGGTCCAATTAAGATGATATTATGTCCGCCAGCAGCGGCAATTTCCATACATCTTTTAATAGATTCTTGTCCTTTTACATCCGAAAAATCAAACTCAGGAAAATCGATGTTTTTATAAAATTCGGCACGTGTATCTACTACGGTTTGTGTCAGTTTTTCATCCTCCTTAAAATGATTGATGACTTGCATTATAGTATCAACCCCAAAAACAGTAATATTATCTACAATGGCAGCTTCTTTGGCATTATCATTGGGTATTATCAAGTACTTAAACCCTTCTTCTCTTGCTTTGATAGCGATGGGTAATGCTCCTTTTATGGGTTGTACATTTCCGTCTAACGAGAGTTCGCCCATAATAACATATTCATCAATATTTGCAGAAGGAATTTGATTGGAAGCCGCTAAAATTCCGATAGCCAAGGTTAAATCATACGAAGCACCTTCTTTTCTAATATCAGCAGGTGCCATATTAATAATGATTTTTTTACCTGGTAATTTAAATCCGTTGTTGTTTAAAGCGGCAGAAATACGGTAACTACTTTCTCGTACGGCATTATCGGGCAAACCGACTAAATGATAGCCGATTCCTTTATCAATATTAACTTCTACAGTAATTGTAGTGGCATCGATACCAAAAACGGCAGATCCATAAACTTTTGTAAGCATCTCTTTTTCTTTCCTCTAAAGGTACGAAAAAAATAAAAAAGAGAAAATTTCTAGTTTTTATACACAAAAGCCGTTGCTGGCCACAAAGTTGGATCTATTTTAAATTGAAAAGATTTTTCTTTAAATCTAAAGAGGTCATTGTCTATAACGGAGTAGGTGTTTTTTTGAAAATTCTTCGATTTTATGGTAAAATAGTTGAATTCTCTATATTTATCATCAGAAAAAATAAAGGTAAATGCTGTTAATTGCAATCTTTTATTGATTGCAGAAAAACCATGAGTATCTATTTTATTTTCAACAGTATAAATACTTACAGGCAAACTTTTCTTTTTTACAGTGCCTTCATTTTCTTGAGAAAAGGCAAAAAATGATACCAAAACAAAAAAACTTACTAAAAAATTAATTTTTCTCATGTTCTTCGCTTTATAATTAGACAATAAATATACGCATTTTAAAATTTAAAGACATCTCTAAATTGTTAAAATTATTTTTTATTGAATTTCGAAATTCCATCAACCAGCCAATTGTAGTAGGTGTTTTTATCCGTGTATTGTTGTGGCGACGATAATATTTCTAAATCAGAATTCATTAAAACATAATATGGTTGTGATGCTGTTTTAAAATTAACCGCTTGAAATGTTGCCCACTTATCTCCAACAGTTTTTATCTTTTTTTGTTTTCCATTTGCTTTTATAAACCTAAACTGTTGGTTTTTTGGCAACATTTTTCTATCATCAACATATAAAGAAATAAGAACATAATTTTCGTTGATAGCTTTATAAACCTTACTATCTGTCCAAACGGTTTCTTCCATTTTTCTACAATTTACGCACGCCCATCCTGTAAAATCTAATAAAATCGGTTTGTTTTCCGCTTTTGCATACGCCAAACCTTCATCAAAATCTTTAAAACAATTTAATCCTAAAGGGCAATTACTTTCTTGCTCATATAAGCTATAAAATTGAGGAGGTGGAAAGCCACTAAGAGCATTTAAATTCCACATAGGTTCTTTTTGAACTCCAGGGATTAAGTAAATTACAAATGCTATAACCAAAACACCAAATGACATTCTTGAAAATCCTAATTTTTTAATGGGTCCATCATGTGGGAATTTGATTTTTCCGAAGAGATATAATGCCAATCCTATAAATACGATAATCCAAATAGCAATAAATGTTTCTCTTTTTAAAATACCCCAATGCTTTACTAAATCTGCATTTGACAAAAACTTAAACGCTAAAGCCAATTCTAAAAAACCAAGAACAACTTTGGTTGTATTTAACCAACCTCCTGATTTTGGCAGTGAATTTAACCAACTAGGAAATAAAGCAAATAAAGCAAACGGTAATGCCAGTGCTAAACCAAAACCACTCATACCAGCAGTTAATTGCATCGCTCCTCCATCAGAAGTTAAAGAACCTGCTAACAATGACCCTAAAATTGGACCTGTACAAGAAAAAGACACAATGGCTAATGTTAACGCCATAAAAAAGATACCTATAATTCCTCCTACTCCAGAAGCAGTATCCATTTTATTTCCCCAAGAACTAGGAAGTGTAATTTCATAATACCCAAAGAAAGAACCTGCAAAAAATGCTAAAACAATAAAAAAGAAAATATTTAACCACACATTTGTAGAAATATTATTCAATATTTCAGGGTCTAAACTATCTAAAAAATGAAACGGCAAACTTAATAAAATATAAATTGCAACTATAAAAACTCCGTAAAGAATAGCATTAGAGATTCCTTTTTTCCTGTTTTTAGATTGTTTAGTGAAAAAAGACACCGTTAACGGAATCATTGGGAACACACATGGTGTTAACAATGCTAGCAAGCCTCCTATAAAACCTAAAAAGAATATACTAAGGAGCCCTCCTCCTTTTTCAGATCCATCTCCATTTTTATTTTTTAAAAATTGTTTGTTTTT
>CAMZMA010000009.1 GCA_947311815.1 uncultured Flavobacteriaceae bacterium | reverse complement strand
TAACGGTCAAGTATATGTTTTCATTGCGTAAAATTAGCACGAAATTTAATAAATAGAAACAGAATTTAAAATGAGTAAAAAAGTAAATAAACAAACCAAAGGTAGCAATGAAATATATACAGTGTTACCGTTAGTTGATGATTTTACCGAAATTGATTTGTTTGATATATTTTGTTTTGGCGTTGATTACGGACAGTTGTTAATGGAACAAGAAAGACAAGGCGAAGGATTTTTTGATGCTTTTTTAGGCACTGTTTACAGCAATAAATTTAGTATGCCAATGGCTCAAACATTAACAAGACGAGTGCATTCTGAAAAATGGTTTAATGCTAAAAAGAAAAGTTTAAATGAATTTCAAGAATTGATGATAAAATTAAAAGGAAAAACTAAAATTAAAATACAATGAAAGACCAAATTATATTAAAAGATGCTTTAAAAATCATCAACTATATAGATCAAGTTGCAACTGGTAAATATTATTTAAGATGCAACTGCATTACAGATAATGGAATAAAATATTTATATACTTATTCAGAATATTGGGAAGAAGATAATAGTAGAAGCGCCGAAGATTTTATTACTAAAGTTACTTCTTATGGTTCTTTTTGGCTGACAATTTATAACGATAATGATATGACATTAGCATCATATCAACTAATTGACGAAAATGGGAATCCGCTGTAATTAACGGTAACAACTTATAAAAGGACAAAAGTTCCTTTTATCCCGAAAAAAACACCTCTAACAAAAACACCTCTAACAAATGAAAACAATTACAATAACAAAAGCACCTCAAAAAAATGGATTTTTTATAAACACAAAATTTGTGTTATTAGAAAATTGGGAAATCTCTAAAAATAGATTTTCAAAAAAAGAACAAACAGCATTTGAAAAACAAATAATTAACAATATTGATGTTGATTATAAAACGGTTAATTATGAGCAATAATAGATCTTGCGTACACAATGAAAATAAACAGTATGGAACGTGTACAATTTGCTCTAAAATTAAACTTGGAATTATGCTAAAAAATGAGTATAAACACTTAGGGCTAACAACTACTGTATGGAGTTATTACAACAAAAACTACCAAACAAAAGAAAAAATAATTGCAGGAATGCTACGCCGTTTTGCAAAAAGCGAATTATACAAAGGAAAATATAACTTAGTTATATTTTATGATAATTATGATAATAGTAATGATAATGAACTGAAAAGATATAAAGCAACAGAATTATGAACGAAATAGAAAAGGTAATATTTATTAAAAAACAAGCCGAAACACAAATAAATCAAATTATTAATGATGCAAATAATATGATTAATAAATTAGGCTACAAAATAGATACAAGCATAACAACACAATATCTTTCTGTTTTGAGAGAGAAAAAAGAAACAAAAAACAATTTTAAAACAACAATCAATATAAAAAATCCATTCAATGATCTATCAAATAAAACATATCAAACCAAATGAATTAATACTATTTCAACAGGCAACAAAAGAATATTATTTGCGACTTGAAAATGATGCTAAAACGAGTCCAATAAATAATATTGAAACAGAATTTGACAAAAGCATCTCCAAAGAACTTTGGTATGAGTTTCAAAAAAAAGCAAATAAAGAAACGCAACCAAAAAACACCTCTTTAAAGTTGCGCTTCCATAAAGCGTATGTTTTAGCAAAAGCATTAATTTATTTTCAAGAATTACTTGATAAAACAAGTAAAGAAAACGCCACAACTGAACGCTACAAATCACAACTAATACAACACCTACATAATTTTATATAAACACCTCTAACAAATGAAAGCACCTCTAACAAAGCACTTCAAAAAAAAGAAAAAACCAAAACTTAAATTTTTTACAATTCCTTTAATGAGTAATTGTGGTTTGCGTATTTTAAACTTCAAAATATACTATTATGAATGATTGTAAAAGCATCAAAAAACGAATAGTTGCAATATCACTTCATATAGACTGGTTAAACGAACATCAGCACCGAACTTTTAAATCTTTTGAAATAATCAAAAATCTCAAAAGAAAATGGATAAACGAACAAAAGAATTTACAACGCCAACTGCAAGGGCTTAATACTTGCAATAATTAAACACCTCTAACAAATGAGTTTAGAAACACAAAAAAAAGTAACCAAAAAACAAAAATTAGAAAACAAAGGTTACAGAGTAAAAGCGTATTACGACATCAAAGAAGATGCGCACAAACACAAACAACAATACCAGCAAAAAGGTTTTTTCAGCCAAGTAGTTACAGAAACTATTGACGGAAACAAACGTTTTGCAGTTTATGTAAAAAAGTAAATTTTAACATTGCAATAGTGCAACGGCACGAATGTTGCACTATTGTTTTTCTCTAACAAAAAAAACACCTCTAACAATGAATAACTTTCATAATACTATACGATTGCAAGGTGAAAAATTGCAACATCAAATCCAAAAATGTAAAAATCAAGAAGAAGCGGTATTACTTATTTTTAAAAAACACTCAAAAAATAAAGATAAATTTACAGCATCAGAAATATTTACAATACTTAATATTAATTCCCCTATTACAAGTATAAGAAGAGCGATAAGCAATTTAAAACACGCTCAAAAATTACACAAACTTAACGAAACAAAAAAAGGTATTTACGGAATGCCAGAACATTACTATAAATTAGTTTAACACCTCTAAAAATGAAAAATATAATAATTATTTTTGCTTTACTAATCTTTAGCAAAACACACTCACAAGTAGTTGCAACAGCGCAACTAGACCCAACAATGCTAACTGCCGAAAGTGGTTTAGATTTCACAATATCTATTATTGATACTACAGATGCGCTCGATGTTGGATTTTTAATTGAAAGTTACAAAAAAAGAAATTATTTTAGTTACGCTGTTTTGATTGGTAAAACAATCAGTATAAAACATAATTTAG
>CAMZMA010000008.1 GCA_947311815.1 uncultured Flavobacteriaceae bacterium | reverse complement strand
GTCTTTAAATTTGCCGTTTCTAATATGGCAGATGTAAGCGAAAAAATACTACAAAGAAACAATTTAACGGTAGATGATATTACTTGGTTAGCACCACATCAAGCAAACAAACGTATTATTGATGCAACTGCAAACAGAATTAACCTAGATGCATCTAAAGTAATGATGAATATAGAAAGGTATGGCAACACTACTTCTGCAACATTACCTTTATTATTAAACGATTATGAATCTCAATTAAAAAAAGGAGACACAATCATATTTGCTGCATTTGGTGGAGGATTCACATGGGGATCTATTTATTTAAAATGGGCATATAACTCGTAAAAACAACTAAAATATTTAATATGGATATTAAAGAAATTCAAAGCCTTATAAAATTTGTAGCTAAATCTGGCGCAAGTGAGGTAAAGTTAGAAATGAAAGACATTAAAATCACCATTAAAACAGGTGCTTCTAAAACCGAAACAACCATCGTGCAAGCTGCTCCAATGCAACCAGTTGTTCAACAAACAACAGCTCCTGCTACAGATAATGTGCCTGAAGCAACAGATGACACCTCTAAGTATATTACTGTAAAATCTCCAATTATTGGTACATTTTACAGAAAACCATCACCAGACAAACCAATGTTTGTAGAGGTTGGTAGCACCATTAATGTTGGCGATACAGTATGTGTTATTGAAGCCATGAAATTATTTAACGAAATTGAATCAGAAATAGCAGGTAAAATTGTTAAAGTATTAGTTGATGATGCAACTCCTGTAGAATTTGACCAACCTTTATTTTTGGTTGACCCATCATAAATAATATCTAATTTTCAATTCCATAATTTTACTTTGGAATTTGATTTTTAAATAACAAAAATTACAACTTTATGTTTAAAAAGATATTGATTGCCAATAGAGGTGAAATTGCACTACGTGTAATAAGAACCTGTAGAGAAATGGGCATAAAATCTATTGCCGTCTATTCTACAGCAGATGCCGAAAGTTTACATGTTAAATTTGCAGACGAAGCTGTATGTATTGGGCCTGCTCCAAGTAGTGAGTCGTATTTAAAAATGTCTAATATTATTGCTGCTGCAGAAATTACCAATGCAGATGCTATTCATCCTGGATATGGTTTTTTGGCTGAAAACGCTAAATTTTCTAAATTATGCGAAGAACATGAAATAAAATTTATCGGGGCATCCGCAGAAATGATTAACTCAATGGGAGATAAAGCATCTGCAAAAGCAACAATGATTGCTGCAGGCGTACCTTGTATTCCGGGTTCTGAAGGGATTATTGAAAATTTTGAAGCTTGCGAAAAATTAGCAACAGAATTCAAATACCCAGTAATGTTAAAAGCAACCGCAGGTGGTGGTGGTAAAGGTATGCGTGCTGTTTGGAAAAAAGAAGAACTACGCGACGCTTGGGATTCTGCCAGACAAGAAGCAAAAGCAGCTTTTGGGAATGATGATATGTATTTAGAAAAACTGATTGAAGAGCCTCGACATATAGAAATACAAATTGTAGGAGATTCCTTCGGAAAAGCGTGCCATTTATCAGAAAGAGATTGCTCTATACAAAGAAGACATCAAAAATTAACAGAAGAAACACCATCTCCTTATATGACAGATAAACTTCGTTTGGCTATGGGAGACGCCGCTGTAAAAGCCGCAGAATACATCAAATATGAAGGCGCAGGAACGGTAGAGTTTTTAGTTGATAAACATCGTAATTTCTATTTTATGGAAATGAATACGCGTATTCAAGTAGAACATCCTATTACCGAAGAAGTTATTAATTATGACCTAATTAGAGAACAAATATTAGTTGCCGCAGGTGTGCCAATTTCTGGGAAGAATTACTTACCAAAAATGCACTCTATAGAATGCAGAATTAATGCAGAAGATCCGTACCACGGATTTAGACCCGCTCCAGGAAAAATAACCACTTTTCATGCTCCGGGAGGCCATGGAATTAGAATAGATACCCATGTGTATGCAGGTTATATGATTCCGCCAAACTATGATTCTATGATTGCAAAATTAATTGTAACCGCACAAACTCGTGAAGAAGCAATTAATAAAATGAAACGAGCTTTAGATGAATTTGTGATAGAAGGTGTAAAAACGACCATACCTTTTCATAGGCAATTAATGAATCATCCAGATTATGTTGCAGGAAACTATACCACAAAATTTATGGAAGATTTTGAAATGGACGCTTAATTTTTATTGAAATGATAAATCAAAATAGAGAATACGCTTTGTATTCTCTATTTTTTTTATCTTTATCCTTTCAAAATAAAACAACAACATGGTAAAAAAGTTAAAAATTGACGGAATTGATAAAATCATCATAAAAAGATTAGTGAGTGATGCTCGTACACCTATTTTAAGTATCGCAAGAGAAGTTGGTATTTCTGGAGCAGCAAAACATCAGCGGTTGCGAAAATTAGAAGCGTCTGATTTAATTGATGGCTATAAATTGGTTTTAAATGCAAAAGCATTAGGCTATTCAACAACTGCTTTTGTAGGGGTCTTTTTAGATGCTTCTAGCCAATATTCTTCGGCAATTAAAAGGCTAAAAGAAATTCCTGAGGTAGTAGAAAGTCATTATACAACAGGTAATTACGCAATATTTATTAAAATTTTATGTAAAAATAATGAAGATTTAATGAATATTTTAAACAAAGAAGTACAACGTATTAAAGGAGTTTCTAGAACCGAAACTTTTATTTCTTTAGACCAACAAATTGATAGACAGATAAAAATTTAAAGGCGGTATATCGTTTTTAATTGTTTTCATCGGCGTAATTTAAAATTCCTCCAACCAAACTCAGCATTTTTACTGAAGGATATGTTTCTTTTAAAATCTTTACCGCACTGTAACTAGTAATTCCTTTTTTACATACAAAAATGTACACTTTATTCGTGTCAATAGAAAAGTTATTGCTTTTTATTACTGATAACGAAGTGAATTGATTAATTGTAAAAGGATGTTTTTCATTAGCGTTTAAAACAGAGATAATTAAAGGTCTCGATTGCACTCGACCAGACAAAATAGCCTTCATTTCTTCGTTTGAAATTAACCAATCTGTGTTTTGGATTTCGCAACTCGCATCAAAATAAGATTCGTTTTTAAAAATTTCAGATATTTTTTCTTTAAAAACGAGTTTTTTTAACTTCATTTTTAACTGCGAATTTTGCAAACTATTGTAAATTAATAACTGGTTTACAAGCGGTTTTCCAACACCTGTAATTAATTTTACAACTTCATTTACTTGTTGCATCGCAATAATCCCCACAATCGGATTTAGTGTTCCTGCTTCTTCGCAATTAGGAATATCCGTAGCCATTTCAGGAAAAGCATCACGCAAATTACAACTATATTCTCCATTTTTTTGAAGCACATTAAAAGTAGCTACATAGCCATCAAACTTGTATAAAGACCCGTAAATCAACGGTTTGTTTTTCAATACACACGCATCGTTTAACAAATATTTGGTTGGTAAACTATCGGTGCCATCTACAACAATATCAAATTGAGAAACCAAATCTAAAACAGTTTCTTTTTGCACAGGTTTTGTAGAAAAAGTCGTTTTTGTAAACGGCGTTCTTTGGGTAATTATTTCTGATAAAACAGCTGCTTTGTATTTGCCAACATCGTTTAAAGTATAAAAAACTTGCCGATGTAAATTGCTCACATCAATCGTGTCAAAATCTACTAAATGAATTTCGCCAACACCACTTTGTGCTAAATACACCGCAACGGGACTTCCTAAACCGCCACAACCTACTACCAAAACTTTGGCGTTTTGTAGTTTTTTTTGACCAGATTCACCAATTTCTGATAAGGTGGTTTGGCGTTTAAAAAATTGGTTTGGATGTAAAGTCTTCACGCTATTTAAAAATAATGGATTTAGGAATTTTTAATTTCTTGTTTTGCCAATTCAAACTCTTCGGGTGTGTTTATGTTTTGTATCAAATCATCTTCAATTTCAATAATTTCTACCTCAGAATTAATCAATACTTTACGCGGACACGAATATCCTTGTGCTAGATAAGATAACAACTTCGGATATGATTTTGGTTCATAAATAGTAATCAAAGGTTCTACAAATTGCTTTCCTTTTCCTTTAATTGCGGTGGCTATTTTAGAGGAATTTCTTCTTTGAAGTAACAATGCTATCAATTTTTCATCTACAAAAGGAACATCAGTAGCTAATACTAACCACGCCGAATTTGGGTCTTTTTGAAATGCCGAACAAATGCCGCCAAAAGGACCTAAATTTACAAATGTATCATGAATTTCATCCTCTTTTTCAGATGGTTTTTCTACAGAAAAAAACACGTTCATTCCTGTAGATTCTAAGAGGTCTTTTAGATGTTCTTTTTGCGATTTTCCGTGGTAATTAAGCATCGATTTGTCGATGCCCATTCGAGTACTTTTTCCGCCTACTAAAACCAATCCTTTTACGGGAGCAATTTTTTCTTTGATGCTATTTTCGATATGATTTGCTATTTTATCAAGCTCATCAATCGTATAACAAGTTAGGTTTTTTATCTGCGGATATTTCTCTTCTAAAAACGAAAAACAGGTGCTTTTTTCATCTAATTTTATAACAAACTGAATGCTATCTAACTGATCTAAACGTTTTAAAACAGACGCTTCTTTATCATTGTCTAAAATTAAAATTTGTTTGCTTGCTTGGTAATGATTTCCGTTGATAAACACAAAATCATAAGAAGAAAATTGTATCCGTTGATTGAATTTATTCACTTTATCAAATGAAGAAATTTGTACGTTTCCTTGATGATGAAATGTGTAATTAGATAGTTTGTTTTCTTCTATGTTTTTTGAGTGTGAAGCATCAAAATACGCCAATTTATAATTAGATAATTTTTTTGAAACTTGTGAAATCAGCTCAGAAATTACCGAACATTTTGTGCCTAAAATAGCGATTTCATTGGGCGCAAACCTATCGTTATTTCTTTTGGTTAAATTGGTGTGTTTTTGGTGTTTTTTCATTGTTTTTGTCATTGCGAATGTAGTGAGTCAATCTATTGTTTATCAACAGTTATTACTCTAACAGTATTAGAATTTATAGTTATTCTAATATTGTAATTGGTGTTTAAAATATAAATGTTTTTTCCTTTTTTTCTAAAATTTTGTTCATTCGTTTCTTTCAATATTAGAAGTAAATATATTTCAATTTGTTTCTTAGAAAGAATTGTTTTTAATTTTTTATTGATTCTGTCATAAACCTGTTCGGTATAGCAAATATTCTTTAAGATATTTTGTTTATAAGACATTTATATCTGATTTTACTCCCG
>CAMZMA010000007.1 GCA_947311815.1 uncultured Flavobacteriaceae bacterium | reverse complement strand
TGTTTGTATTCGGCAGCATCTATGTTTTTTCTTAGTTTGTCTGCTGCTTTAAATAGTTTTTGTTCAAAACTTGTAGTGTCTTTTTTTGCCATTTAATTATTTTCTTTTATTCAATTTGTAAAGTTACATTTTTTTGCTGTGATTTCGGCTGAGCGTTGGCAAAAACCAAATGTGCAATTTACTCACGATTTTATTGATTTTATTGGTGTTTGTGAACTTGCGTTTGTGTGTTGGCTTTTTCTTTTTAGCAGTATTTTTTTTCGTTTTGGGCTTGTTGCTAATGTTTTTAAAAATTAATGAGTAGTTTTAATTCTCTTTATTTTTTAGTTGAACGAAGTTAGCGAAAATAAAGAAGAAAGACAATTTCTAATAAATAATATCATTACTTTTACAGTGCAAATTTATGCTTTTTATAAAAGCCACGAAACGACCTTTGTAGTATGGAAAAAATTAAAAAGAATTTTAGTAATATTATTTTTGTAATTAGTATAGGATTGATGTTGTATCCGCCAACAAGAGCTTATTTTATTCGGATTATAGCATTTTCTCCATCAGAAATTAGTGTAGAAAATCAGCAAACGTTAAGGTCTTATAATTGGCATTTGAAAGGGTTAAACACCTCAAATATAGATTTTAATACACTAGAAAACAACGTTGTTTTTGTGAATTTTTGGGCAACTTGGTGTCCGCCTTGTGTTGCAGAAATGCCAGAAATTCAAAAACTTTATACTGATTATAAAGACAAGGTTACTTTTTTGTTTGTAACCAATGATAATTGGGTAACTGTTGCTAAGTTTTATGATGACCATGAGTATAAATTGCCAACGTATAATCCGTTAACAAAAACACCTGATGAATTAATTACTAAGTCAATACCAACCACTTTTATCATCAATAAAAAAGGGAAAATTGTTGTTAAAAAAACAGGAGCTGCTAGTTGGAATAGTACTAAAACAAGAAAAATGTTAGATGCATTATTGAGTGAATAATTAATCTAATCGATTTAAAATATCTATTAAAATAGTACAACCTTCTTTAATTTCATCATCAGAAATGGTTAAAGGCGGTGTAATTCTAACGGCTTTTCCTTCAAACAATAACCAAAAGAGTAGCAATCCTTTTTCTAAGGATTGTAGAATAATTTTAGAAGCGATTTCTGCAGAATCAACCATCACCGCTAGCATCAATCCTTTTCCTCTAATTTCTTTAATTTTAGGGTGTTGTAATTTTTTTCGAATCAATTTTTCTTTTCGTAAGGTTTCTACTATTAAATTGGTGTTTGTTATTTCTTGAACGGTTGCTAATCCTGCGGCAGCAATAACTGGATGTCCGCCAAAAGTTGTAATATGACCCAATTTAGGATGTTCTTGTAGGCAATTCATCATTTTTTTAGCAGCAATAAAAGCACCAATTGGCATACCGCCACCCAAACCTTTTCCTGTAATAACAATATCTGGTATTACCTTGTAATTTTCGAATCCCCAAAAAGTTCCTGTACGTCCGATACCTGTTTGTATTTCATCCAAAATAAGTAAAGCTCCAACCTCATTGCATTTTTGTTGCACTTTAGTTAAATACTCATTTTTAGGTTCAATAAAACCTGCGCCACCTTGTATGGTTTCTAAAATTACAGCAGCAGTTTTTGAGGTAATTTTTTCTAAATCTACAAAATTATTAAATTCAATGAATTTTATATCGGGAATTAAAGGTCTAAATGCGCTGTTTTGCTCCTCTGATCCACAAACACTCATAGCCCCTTGTGTATTGCCATGATATCCGTTTTTTGCCGCAATTATTTGTGTTCTTCCTGTAAAACGTTTTGCTAATTTTAACGCTCCTTCTGTGGCTTCTGTACCAGAATTGGTAAGATAAATACTGTTTAAATTGTTAGGAAGCGTGTTTGCTAAGGCTTTGCATAATTGCACTTGTGGTTGTTGTACAAACTCGCCATACACCATTACATGGGTGTATTTTTCTAGTTGATTTTTAATTGCAGTAATCACTTTTGGGTGCTGATGTCCTAAGCTGTTTGCAGAAACTCCTGCAATAAAATCGAGGTATTTTTTACCAGAAGTATCATATACATAACTCCCTTTGGCGTACGAAATTTCTAAAGCAAGTGGATGTGGACTTGTTTGAGCTTGATATGTAAAAAAATCTGATGTCATTATTCTTTTTTCAGCTGTAGGTTGTTTTTTACCTTTTTGCGGTTGCTTTTTGTTGATTTTATTCTTTTTTTACTCCGAATCTTTTTTTGGATTGTCGATTTTTTTTCGGCGACATCTTTTATCTTAATTTTCTTTTTTTTAGCTAAAAAGATGTCTTCCATTGTTTTTGGCTGTTCTTTTCCTCGCCAAATAAACCCTTTTAATTTTTGGTCTTTTTTTGGTAATTGAGAAGGAGGGTAGGTTGTACCTTCGGTTTCTTTATAGCATTTTACACTTTCTATTTCGTTATCAACCAAATCAAATTCTATATGACTACATTTTTGTTTGGTAATGGTTTCTAACTTTAAACTTTCTTCGTTTCTATTAAAATTTACTACTTCGGCATTTCCTTGTACATTTAGCAATCTCAATTCATTATCAATAAATTTACCGTAGATATTTCTTCCTTTAATTTGATTAAAATCATCTACCGATAAAGAGTCTTTTTGAATGATAAATCCGTTATTTAATATTTTTAATGAATCTAATTTTTCGGTCTTTGGGTTTGATAAAAGATGGATGCTATCACCTGTCATTTGGCTTTTTCCTGACCATAAAATGGGGTTTCTAAACATTCTGGTTAATCCTGTTTCTTGGTTGGTGTGTAATGAGTCGCATTTGCCTTGTAAATCGGATTTAAAAATTTTTACATTTCTAAAAACACGTACTATTTTATGTTTTTCTTTACCTGTAACTAAAATGGTATCGCCATGTACATACATAGAATCTTTTTCCATCAGCGTAATAGCAACGGCTCTTTTAATAATAAATAACGAGTCTTTTAACTCAAACATTTCTGCATAATTCCCTTTGGCTACAAAGTTTTTAATGGTATCAATTACTTTAACATTGTTGGTGGCAGAAGCAAACCCTTTTTTACGATCATAATATAAACTATCGCCTTGTATGGTTCTGTTTTTTAAAAACAATTTTGCTTTTTTTACAAAGTGCGAAATATCGGTTTTAGTGTTAAAAAAACCACGTTCGCAATAAATTTTATTGTTATTTTTAGTATTTGTAATTGTTGATGGTCCGTACAAGTAAGTCATACCAGAATTGGTGTAATAATCTAAATGACTTGATGTTAAAAAATGCTCAGGATTTACTACGGTTACTTTAGATATTGCGGTAAATTTTTTGGTTGATAAATAGTAATGCCCCAATTTACTTTGTAAGGTATTGGTAGCATCTTTTATGGTAGCATGATTTTGATAATACAGTTTTTGTTGTGCTCTATCAAAATGCAAGGTATCTGTGGTTAGTGTCATTTCGGGGTCTTTTAAGACTACATTTCCCCAAGAAAGAGCTTGTTTAGATTTACCATCATAATCGGTATAATCACTGGTTTGAGAAATGGTATCGCCTTGTTTTAAAAGCACTTTTCCTAATGCTCTAAAAAAGTTTTTATCTTTATAGTACAATGCTTTTTGGCAATTTAAAGTAGCACCTTCGTGTGCCATTTTAACTTTTCCGATAAGAATTGTTGCTCCAGGGTATTTTTTTTCATCAACATAATTAATTTCTGATTGTAAAATTTTTATTTTGGTAGCTTGTGCATTTCCAAGAAATGAACTTAGTAGAAAAAAGAAAAAAAGTATATTTTTCAAAAGGATTGTGTTTTTAGCAAAAATAAGAAAAATAGTATCGATATTTTGTTATTAAAAAGTGAAAATTTTTATTAAATATTAAATAAAAAAGTAGAATTAAAAATTAATTAATATTATATTTACAATTATTTTTTACAAAAATTTAAAAAATAAATATGTCTATCATTATTATTGTCTCGCTCTTTTTATTAGTAGTTTTTTTAAGTTTTTCTGATATAGGAAATTTTTATAAAGATAAAAGCACAGGTACTCAGTACATTACTATTGATACTGAAAAAATCCGGATTTTACAGAAAGGAAAAGGAAAAGATATTTTATTAATTCATGGAACACCAGGTTTTATAGGTGATTGGAATTTAGTTATTGATGAGTTATCAAAAAAATATAGAGTTACTGCTTTTGATAGGTTAGGGCATGGGTATAGTACAGCGAACAAATACAACTATCATAT
>CAMZMA010000006.1 GCA_947311815.1 uncultured Flavobacteriaceae bacterium | reverse complement strand
TAAAAAACTTTTTTTAAAGAAAAACTTCCTACATTTTCTTCAAACGACTGTAACGATGTGTTTATTACATTTACTTTGTAACCTCTAGCTACTAAATACTTACACAAAACTTCATTAGCTAAAGACACACCTGTTATAGGTTCTGGAAAAGGGCCAATGATAAGTACTGACTTCTTATTCTTCATTTTCTTTATAGTTTTTCAGTCCAAAAAAATTTATAAATAACGAAAAATAAATCACTCCGTTTTCTCTTTCTAATATGTTTTCTGTAAACATAGAAACCCCGTAATAAACCAGAATTAAAACCAAAATGTAATTTTGTTCTTTTAAAGAAGTTTGAATATTTTTTTGAAAAAAATACAAAAAAAACATAAATAAAAACACCCCTCCTATTAAGAATAAAGATAGGTATTGGTTATGAGAATTATATCCAGGTCTTGCAATATTTAAATACCCTTTTTGTTTGTTTATTTTAATAATTTCGTCATTATAGCTGCCTATGCCATACCCTAAAAAGGGTTTTATTTTAATTAATTCTAAAGATGTTTTATTTAATGTATATCTAATGTTTGAAGATGTTTCTTTTCCTTTAGAAATAGTCGTTATTGATAGTAGCTCGACAAACCTTTTCCTTGTTGTTGGTATTAAAAAAATCAAAAGAGATGTTAAAAAAATAATCCCAAATAAATAAATCTGTTTTCTTTTATTATTTATTAAATAACTCCAAACAAAAAAAGTTATTAAAAGCGCAATAATAGGTGATTTTCTTGCATATAAGAAAAGAAAAAAAGCTAGAATCCCATTAACTATTATAAGTGAAATTTGATTTTTTTTATTTTGAAGACTCTTAAAAACAAATACTGAAAATAATATCGATAATGAAATGTAAATTGACAAGTATATTGGATGAATTCCATATTTTCCAATACCTACTTGTATTACCATTGGATAATGAATTAACACTTCTTCTAAACTATAGTGTGTTGTCCAATACCATAAGAAAGGAAAGCTATTTAATAAAAAAACACCTATAATAAATATTATTAAATAGTATGTTTTTTTTTCATAAAACCCTTTTATCTCTTTTGGGGTAAACAATGAAAAAATTAAAGGAAAAAAAAACAAAGGAGACATTGTTTGTAACTTAAAAATAGCATAAGATATATTTTTACTGTAAAGTAATGTTATTAATAAAAACAAATAAACGATTGTATTTGTGAAAAATAATTTTTTATTAAAAAACCACCCTTTCTTAATTCTATAAATTAAAACATAAATACCAAATACAATAATACTAATAGCTTTTATATTTGATGGCAACAGAATCAACCCAAACATAACAGCCATAAGAATCTCTAAAAAACTCCAAGTCTTATTTTTTAACAATCTTAACATCTTTTTTTTTTATCACAGCTTCTTTAATCAATAATTCTATAATTTTAGGAATCATCAAGACTCCAAAAAGAGTACCTATGTAATAAGAATACCCATTTGTAAAATCTCCACGTAAAAAGAAAATTAAATGCATTGCAAAATAAAATCCCATCATTTTTTTTAAATAATCTTCTCCTTTTAACCAATGTAGCATTTTTACAATAACAAAAGCTAAAATTATTGCAAAAAGCAGTACTCCTAAAATACCAAAATTCAAATATCCTTCACTAATAAAAGGGTTGGAAAGGTTTGAAAAGCTAAAACCATAGTCTGAAATCAAATACTCTCCTGTTAATTTTCCTGAAGACAATGGTTTATTTACCCAAATACTCCTAGGAATAAAAAAAAACAGACCTCCTAAAAATTGATATCCATAAGAAAAACCATTTTTACCAACATAATCTATAGTTGTCATCACATTAGAAAAGGCATCATAATTTAATGTTATAAAAGCATTTGTTATCCCTCCCCCTTTCATTTGTTTTATTAATATGTATGGATTATTATATATTTCAAGTAAAGTTGCATCAGAATGGGTAATGATTGCAGATAAAGGGAAAAGAATAATCATGCTAAAAAATAAAAAAGACAACATTTTTATGTTGTTATTTAAAATTTTAGGGTAAAATAAAAAAATTAATAATATATAAATTGGTCCTAATGCGTTTCTCTTTTCTGTTAAAGGGTTTTTAAACCAAAATAAGAGAAAAACAAACAACACCATTAAAACATAAATAACACTGGTATTAAAATAATTTTTATTTCTACTCTTTAAGTACTGATAACTAAGTATAACGCCTGCCAAAGGAATTAAGAACATCACCTTTTTCCAAATTAATAATTCTGAAATTGAATAACTAGAAGTTACCCAGCTAGGTCTGTTATATTCATCTAAAATAAATTTTTCACTAACAACAAACACAATAAAGGATAATATAAAAAGTAATAATATTGTTAATGGACGTATTTTTTTTGATCTAATGTTTGGTTTTTTAAGAAGGTTCTTTTTATGTACCTTCTTTAACAAGATATAACTAATAATAAAAATGATATAAAAAAATGTAATTAAAAAATTTGTATAAATAACTAAATTTTCTTTGTATGGAAAAAAATTTGTGAACCTAAATTGTGTTTCTGTGAACGAGTTTATCTGAACAATTGGAGCTACTAAAAAAAAGAGAAAATTAAATACAATAAATGAAGATATAAAAGGTGAATAGTCCTTTTCATAATATAAGTGATAACTAACAATCAATGTTAATATTATAGCATTTAAAAAAAAAGATAACCATACAAAAACTGATGCGCCAAAACTAGCAAATAAAAAAATTGCCAACCCCAAATAAATCGTAAAAAATATATCTTTTAAACTCACTTTAATAAACTTGTAAATGTTTTTCCCATAGTCTCTACACTATATTTTTTTTTACAAGATACAGCTATTTGTGTTCTTTTAGATATCCATCTTTCTTTATGCGTAAAAAATTGTTTAATTTTTTTCGAAAAATCAACTTGATTATCCGTTTCAAAAAAAATAGAGTTTTCAAAAGGAATTACAGCCTCTATCTCTGGTGAATGATACTCATCTTTAGAAACCAACATAGGTACACCATATCCAAAACTTTGTGTTACAGAAAGTCCTATATAACCTGGAGAAATACTGAATAATGATTGTGCATACATTTCTTTTAAACTTTCATAATCAGAAACATGGTTTTTAACTAAAATAAAACTTTCTGCTTTATTTTCTTTTACTAATTCTATGATTTTCTGTTTTTCTTCTCCTTCTCCAATTAAAAATAGTTTCATGTTCTGAGGTAATTCATCTCTATACTTAAGAAGTGTTTGCACGAGAAATAATGGTTTTTTAGATGCAACTAACCTCCCTACATAAATTAAATGGCTGTATTCTTTACTCTTAGCTACAACAATTTTGTCTTTATTTAAAATCGCATTTGGCGCTACCAAAATAACTTTATTTGGCATTTTAATTTGCAACTCTTCTCTTTGTTGATATGTATATACAATTATTTTACTCGCCAATATTCGCATAATATTTCTAACCCAATCGCTTTTACTATTTATCCCTTTTTTAGACCAAGCATGACCCCATAAAACAGTTTCTTTTTTTAATATAAATCGAATTATTAAAAAAATCCAATTAGATATTATTCTTGGATTCAGCTCTAAAACTAAAATCACATCCTTAAAAAGTAAGTGCCATATACCTGTTTGAAATAGGATTTTTCTTCGAAGAAAAAAATAATTTTTTGCGCTTTTTCTATCAATCTTCTTATCACTTTTTATAGATGTTTGAAAATATTCTCCTCCTCCGTACAATTCAAAATTAGATGTTATTTTTTTGTATAAGTAGTCAAAAAAAAACTTCCTATAATCTGGTACAGCTGTTTGTATGATTATTAATTTCCTCATACAATTATTTTATTTTTTAATTTCTTTTCAAATAAAGTTATGGCAAAAATTAAAAGAAATAACTCTATGGTTACCGCAGAAATTGCAATTCCATAAATACTATATTTTTTCACTAAAAAAAGAGATAAAACAATACTAAAAACACCTCCGCTTACTAATATTTTCATTCTTTCTTTGTATGCTTTTAAAGCTGTATATAAAAGAGACAAGTATAACATATTTAATGATGAAAATAAAATAACAAACCCTACAATCTTAAAAACAGTACTATAAGAAGTTATTAAATCATCATTATAAACTATCTTTAAAATTTCTTTGGCAAAGAAAAATATAAAGAGTGACAGAATAAGCCCAGATAAACCAATTATTTTTTTAAACCTATTCACAAACTCAATAATTTTGCCTTTTGGTTTTCTAGCTAAATTAGGAAAAATAGCCTGATATAATGGCGTATAAATACTTTTTAAAGCAATTACTAGTTTTTCTGAACTTGCATAAACCCCTGCAATTACGTCGCCCCCAAACATTCCTAGAACAAAAGTATTACTGGATGTGTATAAACTTACGGCAAAATTTGATACAAATATCGAAGAACTTTCTTTAAAAAACTCTCTTGTTTGTCTTATTGATGGAGTCACAAAATTTACATATTTTAAACTGAATAAAAAACCTGCAAAACCCGTTAAAATAAAGCCCAATCCATTACTAATAGGGACATATTTATAGTCTTGGGGAGACAAAACAAAAACAAAGATACTTACGGTAAAAATTATTTTTGCTAAAACATGAATAATTGTAATTACTTTCATTTTTTCTATTCCCTGAAAAAACCAAGTAGGAAAAAAAGCTTGACCTACTACTACTAAAAAACTAAGTAAATAAATCATAGGGTCTGCTTTAAATTTATGTATAGATATTGTTAAAAATAACAATAAAAAAAAAGAAATTAGAAGAAGAGCTATTTTTACAAAAAAAACATTCCAATATAATTGAGAAAGTTTTTTTTTGTTTTCTTTTAATAAAGAAACTTCTCTTGTAGCACTAATATTAAAACCAAAATCTACAACAATGGTAAAAAAGACAGCTAATGATTGAGCTATCATTACTAAACCATATTTTTCAACTCCTAAAGTTCTTACTAAATAAGGAAGTGTAATTAACGGAAGTATAAAGTTAGTTCCTTGTATTAATAATAATGCTATATAGTTTTTTAAAACTGTTTCTCTTTCAATAGTTTTTTTTAGCATAAATTTGTGATTACTTTTTTATAAAAAAGGTAGCATCATTTACTCCATCTGTTGTCCAAATTTTTCTCCAACTTTTTATTTCTTTTATAAAAAACATCCATTCTGGAGTAATTTTATCTAATTTATTATAAACAGAGTGCGGAGAATCGGTTTTTTTGGGTATATATCTTTGAGAATCATCTAAATAAATAAACCCTCCTTTCTTAATTTTTGAGACTGCTTTATTAGCTATGGTTACTCTATGTTTTCCATCTATAACTATAAAATCTAAAGATTCATCTTTAAAAGTATCTACATAAGAACAATACTCTGAATATTGGGAGATTGAATTTTCAGATTTTTTAAATAAATAAGTAGTATTATCAATACTTTCTTCTTTAAGTTGTTTATTTATCTTATCAAACCATTCCTTATGATCTTCAATACTTGTTAAGTGCTTTACTTTTTTTGAAAACCAAATGGTACTGCTCCCAGAACCAAATTCTACTCCAATATCATCTTTTAAGAGTAAATTTTCAAATACAATAATCGCTTGTTTATTTATCCAAGGATAATCTTTGTGTTTTTTTTCAAAATAAAAATTTTGAATTCTGTTTTTAATATATCTTAAATTCCAATGTTTTTGTATCATTTTGTCTTTTTTCTTTCCAAATTTTATTTTTCTATTTCAAATACCACGCATACATTTTCTTAATTCCTTCTTCTAATTCTACGGTATGTTTCCATCCTAAGGCGTGCAATTTACTCACATCTGTTATTTTTCGCATCGTACCATCTGGCTTAGAGGTGTTAAAGATAAAATCGCCTTTAAAACCTATTACATCTTTAATAATTGCCGCTAATTGCTGAATGCTAACTTCTTTTCCTGTACCTAAATTGATATGTGTTGCGCCTCTATTTTCTCCTCCGTCTTTTACATTTTTTCTAAGGATAGAACTATTTAATAACTCTTTAAAATCTACTCGTTCCATAATATGCACACAAGCATCTGCCATATCTTCAGACCATAAAAACTCTCTTTTAGGATTTCCAGAACCCCAAATTTCTACTGCTATTTTTGTACTTCGGGTATTTTCATCAAAAGAAGAAGAAACACCGTATTTAGACAAAATTTCTCTTATTTTTTCTTCTGATGCTGTTCCATCAATACTTTCAATAGGCAAACGATTTATATCTTTTTTAATCGCTTTCCAATCTTCATTTTCAAGAGCTTTTGCCAAGTGAATTTTACGTACCAACGCAGGCAACACATGCGATTTTTCTAAATCGAAATTATCATTAGGTCCGTATAAATTAGTAGGCATTACCGATATAAAATTAGTACCATATTGCAAATTATAACTTTCGCAAAGTTTGATTCCTGCAATTTTTGCAATCGCATACGGCTCATTTGTGTATTCTAACACATCGGTTAATAACGAATCTTCTTGCAAAGGTTGTGGTGCGTTTTTTGGATAAATACACGTGCTTCCTAAAAATAATAATTTTTTTACGCCATTTTTATAACTTTGGTGAATTACATTGTTCTGAATTACCAAATTCTGATAAATAAAATCGGCTCTATACGTATTATTTGCTACAATTCCGCCAACTTTTGCCGCTGCTAAAAATACGTATTCGGGTTTTTCTTTTTCAAAAAAATCGGCTGTTGCTTGTTGATGGGTTAAATCTAACTCTTTATGTGTTCTGGTAATGATATTTTGATAGCCTTTTGCTTGCAAATTTTTTAAAATTGCACTTCCTACCAATCCTCTATGACCTGCCACATATATTTTAGCGTCTTTATTCATAGCTGTTTAAAATATCGTGTCCTCCTTTTTTTAAATACATTTCTTTTTGCATTAATTTTACATCGCTTTCCATCATTTCTTGTATCAATTCTGCAAGTTGATATTCGGGTATCCAACCTAATTTATTTTTTGCTTTTGAAGCATCTCCAATTAACAAATCAACTTCAGTAGGTCTAAAATAATGTGCATCTACGGCAACTACTTCTGTCCCAATTGGTAGTTGATATGCTCCATTGCTGCATGATTTTACAATCCCTTTTTCATCAATACCTGTTCCTACAAACTCAAGTACTATTCCTACTTGTGCAAAAGCCATTTTTACAAAATCTCTTACAGTAGTGGTTGTTCCTGTGGCAATTACCCAATCTTCGGGTTCATTTGCTTGCAAAATCATCCACATCATACGTACATAATCTTTGGCGTGTCCCCAATCTCTTTTAGCATCTAAATTTCCTAGAAATACTTTTTCTTGCATTCCTAAAGCAATTTTAGACACGGCTCGGGTTATTTTTCTGGTCACAAATGTTTCGCCTCTTACAGGCGATTCGTGGTTGAATAAAATGCCATTACAAGCAAATAATCCATAGGCTTCTCGATAGTTTACGGTAATCCAATACGCATACATTTTGGCAACCGCATACGGACTTCTTGGATAAAACGGTGTGGTTTCTGTTTGCGGTACTTCTTGTACTTTTCCGTACAATTCGGATGTAGAGGCTTGATAAATTTTCGTTTTTTTCTCTAAATTTAAAATTCTGATAGCTTCCAACAAGCGTAATGTTCCTAAACCATCTACATTTGCCACGTATTCTGGCATATCAAAAGATACATGTACATGACTCATTGCCGCTAAATTATAAATTTCATCGGGTTGTACCTCTTGTATAATTCTGATAAGATTTGTGCTGTCCGACATATCGCCATAATGCAAAATCAAATTTCTATTTTCTATATGCGGGTCTTGATATAAATGATCTATACGTTGTGTATTAAAGCTCGATGCTCTACGTTTTATACCGTGTACGATGTATCCTTTTTCTAACAACAATTCCGCTAAATAAGAACCATCTTGCCCCGTAATTCCTGTGATTAGTGCTATTTTACTCATCATTTATTTTTTTTACTCTATTTAACGCAGACCCAATTACTTGGTGCATATCATAATATTTGTACTCGGCTAAACGACCTCCAAAAATTACATTGGGGGTTTCAGCTGCTAATTTTTTGTATTGTTGATATAATGTTGAGTTTTTATCATCATTTACAGGGTAATACGGTTCATCGCCTTGTTTCCATTCTTTCGGATATTCTTTAGTGATGATGGTTTTTGCTTGTTTACCAAACTCAAAATGTTTGTGTTCTATCATTCTTGTATAAGGAATGTTTGCTTCTGTATAATTTACAACTGCATTTCCTTGATAATTGTCTATTTCTAAGGTTTCATGTTCAAATTGCAAACTTCTGTATGCTAATTTACCAAATTGATAATTAAAGTATTCGTCTATTTTCCCTGTAAAGACAACAGTTTCTGCTAAACTATCTAAGTTTTCCTTTTCTTGAAAATAATCGATATTTGTTTTGGTTTCAATGCCTTTTAGCAAACCCTCTATCAATTTATTATAACCGCCAACAGGAATTCCTTGATACGTATCATTAAAGTAATTATTATCAAACGTAAAACGCACAGGTAATCTTTTAATAATAAACGCAGGTAATTCGGTAGCTTTACGTCCCCATTGTTTTTCGGTATATCCTTTAATTAATTTTTCATAAATATCCGTTCCTACCAAAGAAAGTGCCTGTTCTTCTAAATTTTTTGGTTTTTTAATGTTTAACACATCAACTTGTTCTTTAATTTTTGCTTTTGCTTCTTCGGGAGTTTTTACGCCCCAAAGTTGATAAAAGGTATTCATATTAAAAGGTAAATTATACAAAGTCCCTTTATAATTAGCTAATGGCGAGTTGGTGTATCTGTTAAACTCTACAAACGAGTTTACATAATCCCATATTTTTTTATCATTGGTATGAAAAATATGTGCGCCGTATTTGTGTACATTTATCCCTTCTTTTTCTTCGCAATACACATTTCCGCCAAGGTGATTTCGTTTGTCAATGACCAAACATTTCTTTCCTTTTTTGGTCATTTCATGAGCAAAAACAGCTCCGAATAATCCTGCACCAACTATTAAATAATCGTGTTTTTTCATTTTACAGCGAACTCTTTTAAGGTTGGTAATTCTTTATCTTTTGCTGATAAAATAATTTCATCTTCTGATAGCATCCAATCAATATTTAAAGATTTATCATTATACAAAATGCCTCCTTCAGCTGGTTTGTGATAATAATTATCACATTTATACACAAAAATGGTATCGTTTTCTAACACCGAAAAACCATGCGCAAACCCTCTAGGAATAAATAATTGCTTGTTATTTTTTGCAGATAAAATACAAGAAAAGGTTTGTCCGAAAGTTGTAGATTCTTTTCTAAGATCTACCACCACATCCAATACTTTTCCTTTAATTACTCTTACCAATTTAGCCTGTGCAAATTCGCCTTTTTGAAAATGCAATCCACGTACAGTTCCTTTTTGAGAAATCGATTGATTGTCTTGCACAAACTCTATGGAAACACCTGTTTTTTCTTTGAAAATTTGTTTATTAAAACTTTCGAAAAAACTACCTCTTCCATCATCAAAAATGGTTGGTTCTATCATAAAACAACCTTGTAAATGCGTTTCTGTTACCTTCATTAAATGCGCATTAAATAGTTGCCATATCCACTTTTTAATAGTGGTTTTGCTAATTGGTGTAATTCTTTTTTGGTGATAAAACCACTTCTGTAGGCAGCTTCTTCAACAGACCCTACTTTTAAACCTTGACGCTCTTCAATCACTTGTACAAATTGACTTGCTTGCATTAACGAATTAAATGTACCTGTATCTAACCAAGCTGTTCCTCTGCTTAAAACACTTACTTTTAGTTTACCTTGTTGTAAATATTTTTTGTTGATATCGGTAATTTCTAACTCGCCTCTATTACTTGGTTTGATATTTTTAGCAATATCAACCACATCATTATCGTAAAAATAAATCCCTGGAACTGCAAAATTAGATTTCGGTTTTTCTGGTTTTTCTTCTATTGAAATGGCGTTTAAATCATCATCAAATTCTACCACTCCATATCGTTCTGGATCCGAAACTTGATAGGCATACACAATACCTCCTTCTATATTGCTATTGGCTTGCAACATCTCTGGCAAACCCGAACCGTAAAAAATATTATCGCCTAAAATAAGGGCAACTTTATCATTCCCAATAAAATCTGCGCCAATAATAAAGGCTTCTGCTAATCCGTTTGGAGCTTCTTGAACGGCATATTCAAATTTGCATCCTAGTTTTTTACCGTCTCCTAATAATTTTTTAAATAAGGGTACATCTTGCGGAGTAGAAATGATTAAAATTTCATTGATTCCTGCCAATAATAAAACCGAAAGCGGATAATAAATCATCGGTTTATCATATACAGGCATCAATTGTTTACTTACTGCCAATGTTAATGGGTGTAAACGTGTGCCTGAGCCTCCTGCTAAAATGATTCCTTTCATTATTTTTTTATTGTTTGATTGTGTATTTTTTTCATTGTATCTTAACTTTAGCAAATTCTACTCACTGCTTACTAAGTACTGCTTACTGAATACTTTTCTAAATACCACTCAATGGTTTTTTTAATACCTGTTTCAAAATTTTCATCGGCTTTCCAATCCAACTCATTTTCTATTTTAGTAGCATCTATGGCATATCTAAAATCGTGCCCTGGTCTGTCTTTTACAAAACCTATTTGTTCTTTATAACTTTTCTCTTTCGGATGAATTTCATCTAAAATTTCACAAATTTTATGAGCAATATACAAGTTATTTCGTTCGTTTCTACCACCAATATTATAGGTTTCGGCAGTTTCCCCTATTTTATATACGAGATCAATACCTTTGCAATGATCTAACACATACAACCAATCTCTAATATTTTTTCCATCGCCATAAATAGGAATATTTTCTCCTGAAAGGGCTTTTCTGATAATGGTCGGAATCAGTTTTTCATCGTGTTGTTTAGGCCCGTAATTGTTAGAGCAATTTGTAGTTACTACATTCATCCCAAAGGTGTGAAAATAACTTCTTACCAAAAAATCTGACGATGCTTTTGATGCACTGTACGGACTATTTG
>CAMZMA010000005.1 GCA_947311815.1 uncultured Flavobacteriaceae bacterium | reverse complement strand
TACATCTTTTTACTCATAAAAAAATGCTGATTTCTAAGAAAAATTCTAAGAAATTTGAAAAGATTTTTGGTATAAACTAATCTCAATCATCGTTCTTTTCAATTTGTTAATCAAATTGAAAAGAACGATGATTGAGATTAGTTTATACCAAAAATCTTTTCAAATTTCTTAGAATTTTTCTTAGAAATCAGCATTTTTTTATGAGTAAAAAGATGTATAAATACTAAAGATTGTGCATATAAATAAAAACCTTTCCCTTTTAGAAACAGATTTTCTTTACCATACGTTAAATCACCTAAAATAGGATTGTCAATACTTAAAAACCTGAGTTCGAGCTAAGGATTTAGAAAAACTACCCTGAATTTAGAAGTCCTAATATTAGAAAATGGATGCACAAAGAAAATTTTGCTCCATAGAAAAAAGGGAAAACTCTAAAATTTCTCTTAACTAAAATTAATCAAAAAAAAATTAGACTCGATATAATTAATTGAAATTTCTACCTTCAATAGGCTTATTAGGAACGACTAATTTTTATACATCCTTCTTGAAAAACATCACCGTAAAGCTTCTCTTAAAACCGTAATAGGATGTTTGGCAACACGTTGTGTTCCATCAAAAATTTGATGTCGGCAACTGGTTCCTGCTGCTACAATTACAGTGTCTTTTGAGGCGTTTCTAACTTTTGGAAACAAGGTGTCCTCACCCACTTGCATGCTTAATTTGTAATGCTCTTTTTCGTAACCAAAAGAACCTGCCATTCCGCAACAACCCGTATTTAAAATGCTAACCGTATAGTTTTTAGGAATGTTTAAAATTTCGAAAGAAGCAATTGTACCAGACAAGGCTTTTTGATGACAATGCCCATGAATTTTTAACTCTTTAGCTTCTTTAGTAAACAAGGTAATGTCTATCTTTTTTTGCTGATGTTCTTTCTGTAAAAACTCTTCAAAAGTAAAGGTGTTTTCGGCTATTTTTTCAGCAGCTTTTTTATCATCTGCCAACCGAATGTACTCATCTCTAAATGTTAAAATTGCAGAAGGTTCGATACCAATTAATGGCGTTTCATTTGTGATACAATTTTTAAAAACAGTCACATTCTTATTCGCAATCGCTTTTGCTTCTTTTAAAAATCCTTTTGATATAAAACTCCGTCCACTTTCTTCGTGATTCAAAATTAATATTTGATACCCTAATTTTTCTAATAGATAAACAGCATCTTTACCAATTGACGTGTCATAATAATTGGTAAATTCATCTGCAAATAAATATACTTTTTTAGTGTTTTTAGAAGAAGATTGTTTTTTAAACCATTTTTTAAACGTCTCCTTAGCAAGTTTCGGAATCGGTCTTTCGGTAGCAACTCCCATTATTTTTTTTGCCAAAATAGTGTTTAGAAAAAAGTTGGTAAGTGCAGGTGTAATGCTTCCTAATTTATTATATTTTACATTATTGGCAAACAATTTACTCCGAAAAGAATATCCATTTGTTTCTTGATATTGATATAAAAATTCAGCTTTTAATGCGGCTACATCTACATTACTTGGGCATTCGCTAGCACAGGCTTTACAACTTAAACACAAATCGAAAACGGCTTTGAGTTCTTGGTGATTAAACTTGTTTTCTTGGGTAGAGTTTGTTAAGAATTCACGTAAAGTATTCGCTCTTGCCCTTGTAGTATCTTTTTCGTTTTTAGTAGCTCTGTAACTCGGACACATTGTGCCACCTGCCGAAACAGGTTTTCTACAATCGCCAGAACCGTTGCATTTTTCGGCGAGTTTTAAAATACCTTCGCTAGCTGTAAAATCTTGAATGGTTTTTATAACAGGTTCTTTTCTATCTACTTCGTAACGCAAACTTTTGTCCATCGCAAAAGCATCGGTAATTTTTCCTTTATTAAAAACGTTATTTGGATCGAATGCTTTTTTAATACGTCGTAATAATTGGTAATTTTGTTCGCCAATCATTAGCGGAATAAATTCTGCACGTACAATTCCATCTCCGTGTTCGCCACTAAAAGAACCTCCGTATTTTTTAACCAATTGAGCTGTTTCGGTAGTTATTTTTCTAAATAAAGTGACATCTTCCGATTTTTTTAAATTTAAAATCGGACGTAAATGAATTTCGCCTGCACCTGCATGTGCATAATAAACGGCCTCTTGCTGGTATTTTTCCATCATGGCAGAAAATTCATCAATATAATTGGGTAAATCTTGTAAAGCGACTGCAGTATCTTCTATACAAGCTACTGCTTTTTTATCGCCCACAATATTACCAAGTAAGCCCAAACCTGCTTTTCTGAGCGTAAATATTTTCGGAATATCTGCTCCGTAAATCTTCGGATGATGATAGCCAAAATGCTGCTTTTTTAAATCTTCAATTAAATTCTCTGCTAAATTCTCTGCTTCTTCAAGCGTATTTGCAGCGACTTCTAACATTAAAATAGCTTTCGGATTGCCTTGTAAAAAGAACCTGTTTTTTGCTTGTTCACGGTTATTTTTTGTGCAATCTAAAATTACTTTATCCATCAATTCGCAAGTGTACAAGTTGTGTTTCATAGCAATAACGGTTGCTTTTAAGCTCTCGTTTACACTCTCAAAATGTGGTGTAATCATGATACTTACAGGTGGTTGCACATCATCTAATTGTACGGTAATTGCCGTAGAAAAAGCGAGTGTCCCTTCGCTTCCTGACAATAATTTTGCTACATTAATCTTTGGATTTTTACCACCAAATAAATCAGAATCTAACAAAACATCAACAGCATATCCTGTATTTCTTCTGTGAATATTGGGTTTCGGAAACTCTTTTTTAATTTCCTCTTGATTTTTTACTTCGGATAATTCGGTGTAAAGTGCTTTGTAAATTTTTCCTTCTAAAGTATTTTCTTTTGTCTTTTTGATGAATTCTTCCGAAGAAATTTCGGTAAACGTAGCCAAATTTCCATCGCTTAAAACAGCATCAATACTGATGATTTTATCGCGTGTAACTCCGTATTTTATCGAGGTGCTACCAGATGAGTTATTACCAACCATTCCGCCAATCATACACCGATTAGAGGTTGAAGTATTGGGACCAAAAAACAATCTGAAAGGTTTTAAAAATAAGTTGAGTTCATCTCTAATAACTCCAGGTTGTACGGTAATGGTTTTATGCGCTTCATCAAACCCTAAAATAGTGGTAAAATGTTTAGAAACATCTACCACAATACCATCTCCCACGCATTGTCCTGCAAGAGAAGTTCCTGCGGTTCTGGGAATTAATGTAATATTGTTTTTAGTGGAAAAATCGATAAGAATTTGTAAGTCTTTTACATCTTCTGGATAAGCAACTGCCAATGGAATTTTACGATACACAGAAGCATCTGTTGCATATATAGTTTTGTGTAAATTATCAAAAAAAAGTTGTCCTTTTAAAGATTTTTCTAAGAAAAGTAGCGTTGTGTGATTCATCACTTTATAAAAAGAATTGTAAAAATCAAAAATACTGTTTTTCATTTGATATCTTTGTAGGAAACTTAACCTATTTATCATGAAAAAACTACTTTTATTATTTTTACTACTTCCTTTAGTAGTTGCTGCCCAAAAAATAGATTTATCGTATTATTTACCTCAAAATGTTTCTTACAATTCAAAAATTCCAACACCAAAATCGATTTTAGGTTTTGAGGTAGGAGAACGACACGTTTCGCATGATAAATTGGTAGAATATATGAAAATATTAGCAAAATCTTCGGATAGAATTACCTTAGAAAGCAGAGGCGCAACTTTTGAAGGAAGACCTTTGTTATTATTGACAATAACATCGGCAAAAAATCATCAAAATATCGATAAAATCAGAAAAAATCATCTAAAAGCAACAAATGACGCTTCTGTAAATGTCACAAATGCTCCCATTATTGTATATCAAGGTTTTTCGATACACGGTAATGAACCAAGTGGTGCTAATGCAGGTTTAGCAGTTGCTTATTACCTGGCAGCAGCACAAGAAATTGATGATTTATTAAACAATGTTGTTATTTTATTTGACCCAGCATTTAATCCAGATGGATTGCAGCGTTTTGCGTATTGGGCGAATACAAATAAGGCAGAAAACATTAATCCAGACCCGAATGACAGAGAATATCATGAGGTGTGGCCTGGGGGAAGAACGAATCATTATTGGTTTGACATGAATAGAGATTGGTTGCCAGTGCAATTGCCAGAAAGTAGAGCAAGAATTGCAAGTTTTCATAAATGGTTGCCAAATATTTTAACAGATCATCATGAAATGGGCACAAATTCTACCTTCTTTTTTCAACCTGGAATTCCGAGTAGAACAAATCCGTTAACACCAAAAATGAATCAAGAATTGACTAAAGAAATAGCTACATACCATGCAAAAGCCTTAGACAAAATTGGCTCTACCTATTATTCTGAAGAAAGTTATGACGATTTTTATTACGGAAAAGGATCAACATTTCCTGATGTAAATGGAGGCATTGGTATTTTGTTTGAACAAGGAAGCTCTCGTGGGCATGCACAAGAAAGTGTAAATGGCGTATTAACATTTCCGTTTACGATTAGAAATCAGTTTACCGCTGCTTTATCAACCTTAGAAGCAGCTAAAAAAATGCGTGTTAAAATTTTAAAATATCAACAAAATTTTTATAAAAAATCGAGAGCAACTTATGCAAAAAAAGTGATTGTTTTTGGCGATGAAAAAGATGCTGCAAAAACCAATGCTTTGGCAGAAGTCTTGCAAAGACATCAGATAGAATTATACAACTTAAAAACTGATTTTTCATCTAACGGGAAAAATTTTAAAAAAGGATATAGCTATGTTGTGCCTATGAATCAGAAAAACCACAGACTAGTTACTGCCATGTTTGATGTACGAACAACATTTAAAGATAGTTTGTTTTACGATGTTTCTGCGTGGACTTTTAATCATTCTTTTGGTGTTGATTTTGTTAAAAATAGTTCGTTTTCTAAATTAGGATCAAAAGTAGCAACCGTTCAGCCTAAAAAAGGAGTAGTTTCTTTTAAAAGTGATATTGGTTACTTGTTTTCTTGGAACGAATATTTTACACCAAAAGCCTTAAATGCTATTTTAGAAAAAGGGTTGCGAGCAAAAGTATCTCTAAAAAATTTTAGTAACGGAGGTGTTCAATATGATTATGGTACGATTTTTATTCCTGTTCAAAATCAGGTATTAAAATCATCAGAAATGTATCAATTTTTAGACAAAATAGCAGCAGAAAGTCATTTACAAATGAACGGAGTTCGAACAGGATTAAATGACGGAATAGATTTAGGAAGCGGTAATTTTAAAGCCATAAAACCTGTAAAAGTGGCAATGTTGGTAGGAAATGGCATCAGAAGTTATGATGCTGGTGAGGTTTGGCATTTGTTAGATCAACGTTTTAATACGAAATTAAGCAAACTAGATATGTCTTATCTTAATAAAATTGATTTGAGCAGATATACTACGATTATTATTCCTGATAGTAAAAATATCAACAAAAATATAGAAGCGAAATTAAAAACATGGGTGCAAAATGGCGGTGTATTAATTGGTTTTAGAAATACGGTAAAATGGTTGGCAGCTAATAAATTTATTACGGTAGATTTTAAAAAATCAGCAATAGATACGATAAGCAATGTTTCGTTTGAAAATAAATCTTTACAATCTGGTGCACAATTTATTGGTGGCGCTATTTTTGAGGCCAAAACAGACCGTTCGCATCCTATTAATTTTGGCTATAAAAACAATACAATCGCCTTGTTTAGAAATTCGACTATTTTTATGAAACCAGATAAAAAGAGTTACAACAACCCAATTCAATATACTCAAAACCCATTATTAAGTGGTTATATTTCTAAAGAGAAATTACAAGATTTAAAAAACACCGTTCCTTTTAAAGTGCAACGATTTGGTAAAGGGCGTGTCATTGTTTTTACTGATAATACCAATTTTAGAGCTTTTTGGTACGGAACAAATAAATTAATGATGAATGCCATTTTCTTCGGAAAAATGATGTAGGATTTTTTTATTGAAAGATTATTTTACGTTGTTCGTAATAACGTTAACTTACTTGTTCTCCGTTTTTTATGGATGTTGATGTTTGTAATAAAACTACTTTATCATCATCATTATAAACTCCTAACACCAAACATTCACTCATAAAATTGGCGATTTGCCTGGGCTTAAAATTTACGATGGCAGTAATTTGCCTGTGTAATAAATCTTCTTTGGTGTATAAATCGGTTATTTGAGCACTCGATTTTTTTATACCTAATTCGCCAAAATCTATTTTTAATTGATAAGCGGGTTTACGTGCTTTCGGAAAATCGTTGACTTCGATAATTGTTCCAATTCTGATATCAACTTTTAAAAAATCATCAAATGTTATGGTTTCTTTTCTCATTTTTTTCCTCCTACTTTTTGAAGCACCCACAAAGGTCCTATCAACAAAAATTGTAAATCTTTAATAAATGATGGTTTTTTCCCTTCAACATGATGCCCGTAAAATTGACCTATCCAAGCAATACTAAATGAAAGGATTGAAAAATAAAGAAGATGCACTTGTTGACCGATATAATAATTGCCAATAATAGAAATTGTGGTAAATAAAAACATTTCTATAAAATACCAAAAACCTAAACGAAGATAAAAAAGTAATAAAATAATTCCTAAAATAACTGCTGCCCAATTTTCTAAAAAGGGATTAAATAAGTCGAAAGAAGTTTCTAAAAAACCACTAGGAATACTCATTAACAACCCTACTACGTTAAAAAAGATAAGAGGAACACATATAAAATGTATTTTTTGATTTGTGCCATTTTGATGACTTACAGCGTACTCATCAAACCATTGTTGTGCAGATTTCATAGTTTAAAAATTTGATTGCCACAAGATACTCATTTTTTCCAACCTTTGCGAACCATTAATTGTGCTATATGTGCAAAATGATGATTGCAATGCCACGCATAGATACCGATATTTTCTTTTAGAGACACTTCTTCATTTCCTTCGGGATGTATAAAAACTTGCGACAATTGATTAGCAAACAAACTTTTTAATAAATATACCCATTTTGCGTGTAAGCTTTCTAAAGCATAAAACTAAGTAATTAACAGGGCAAACTCATACTTTTTGTAATAACCACTAATTCACGAATTTTTTGTAAGATTGTAAAAAATTATTGGTGAATTAACTCGAATCTCTAAAAAAACCTTTGGATTTTTAATTTACGGAATTGCAAAACCTTTTTTTTTGGGGTTAAAATTCGTGAATCCGTGGCAAAATTCCAAAAAATAAAAGTATGAGTTTGCCCTGAAGTAATTAAGTATAGCCGTTGTTGTGTTATTGTGTTTTCGTACTTTTACTCAACTGTTAATTGAATTGATAATCCTAAAGCATTAGCAAGTAATGAAAAGTTAGATAACCTTATATCCTCTCCGTTTTCAATTCGAGAAATATAGGGTCTTTTTTTTCCTACTTTTTTAGCTAAATTCTCTTGACTCATATGCAATTCTTTTCTACGATTTTTAATAATTTCTCCAAAATAATAAGAAAAAGCATTTTCTCTAAATTTTTCACGTTCTTTTGAACCTTCTTTTCCGTATCGTTTTGCAATCAGTTCTTTTGCGTTTATTGATTTTCCCATAATTACTTTTCTTTTAAATAATTCTTTAATATTTTTTCGGCTTGTTTAATTGCCTTTTTATAATCTTTAGTTCCCTTTTTCTGAAATCCGCATAAGCATACAGCTTTTGTGCATTCGGCAAAATTCAGATGGTCGATAGCAAAGATTATAATACGATACTCATTTCCTGCTTTAATTCGCAATTCATAAAATTGTGTCGATTGCAGTTTTTTCAGAAAATTTGAATTGACAATTTTTATTTCTCCAATAACTTCAATCAGTTGGAAAAATTTCAGCCCAACTCTTTCGTTTTGGTTGTCGATAAATTCCAAACACTCTTCTGTAATATCGATTTCTCTCATATCACAAATGTAACGAATTAATTACAATTATTATTCCGGATTTATAAGTTTTTTTTCGAAGACATGTTTTTTTATATGAAACACAACTATCGAGTAATACTCCCCATTTGTCTTAAAAACAAGCTTTTATTAGAGATTTGTTTTCGGTTAAAGTCCGTTTTTATGAATAATTTCTGATATCAATAATATCGCCATTTTTTAATTTAGGTAACACATCAAAAATTTTATTGGCAACAAATGTGGGCGAGTACAGTTCGTTATTTTCTTTTAAATCGATAAATCGCTGCACATTATTAAAATCGACTTCCTTTGTTTTTCTGATATGCACTTGCATATTTGTATCTACAACTCCTGGGTAAATAGCCATACATTTTACACCGTTTTGTTGATTTTCTTGTTCGGCAGCTAGGGTTTTTGTCATCATATCAATCGCCGCTTTAGAGGTGCAATATGTTGCCCAACCTTTGTACGGATTTTTTGCTGCTCCAGAAGAAATGGTTATAATTTCTTTAGCACAAGTTCTATGTTTTGTTTTTTTGATAAATAGACTTGATAAGAGTAAAGGAATCGTAGTGTTTAATTGAATGGTTTTGGCAATATCAGCAGTATCTAAATTTTCTAAATGGCTAATTTTACCCAATCTTCCTGCATTGTTTATGAGTGTAATTGAAGATATCGATTCTTTTTTTAACGCATCAAAAATCATATTAAATGATTGTACCGTTTCAGAAATATTGTTTAAATCTACTGCAATTTGTGTAATATTTTGCACATCAACAATACTTCTAGACAACGAGTACACTTTGTAATTGTTGGCAGCATATTTTGTAGCAATTGCTTTACCAATCCCTTTGCTTCCTCCTGTAATAATTAGTATCTTCATTAGGTAAATGTACAGAATAAAATTGTATTAAATTATTTAGAATTATTATAAATAATACGGTATCTTTGCGGTATATAAAAATTTTTAGAATGAAAAAAGGTTTTAAAATCATAGCATTTCTTTCTTTTTTATTAAATACCTTAAATCCGCAAGTATCATATTAGGATAATTATTTTGCATTTTG
>CAMZMA010000004.1 GCA_947311815.1 uncultured Flavobacteriaceae bacterium | reverse complement strand
CTGGTATTCCTAAATATTCTGTTACCTTTGGAGCTCTTATATCCATTCCTACTAACAATACTTTTTTACTAGACAATGCTAAAGTAGCTGCTAAATTAATAGAGATAAATGATTTTCCTTCTCCACTTGTAGTAGAAGTAATAAAAATTGTTTTTCCTAAATTTTGATTTCCTTTATTGGTTAGCATAAAATCTAAATTCGTACGTATCAATCTAAAAGCTTCTGCCGTACTAGACCTTGCATCTGCCCCTATTACAATTTTTTCATCAGTATCAGAATGAGGAACATCGCCAATAAAAGGAACAGATGTTAACTCTTCTACATCTTTTCTACTGTGAATTTTTGTGTCTAATAAGTTTTTTAAATAAATAATCACAAAAGGAATTAACAATCCTAACAACAACGCTGCCAAATAAATGATTTTCTTTTTTGGAGAGACAGATTCATTAGAACCATAAGCAACATCAATAATTTTAGCATTCGGAACAGAAACTGCTAATGAAATAGCTGTTTCTTCTTTTTTCTTTAATAAATATTGATATAAACCTGCTTTAATTTCTTGTTGTCTCGCAATATCAATAAAACCTCTTTCTGTTGAAGGAATTGATTTTACTCTTGAACGAATCTTGTTTTCTTGTTTTTTTAATGCATTTAATTCAAACTGCAATGATTTTACAAAATTTGTTAAACTTTGATTTAAACTTTTTCTTGAATTTATGATTTCGTTTTTAATTTGAATTAAGTTAGGGTTTTGCTCACCTGCATTAATGCTCATTTTATTTTTTCTTAAAATAAGCGCATTATATTTATCAATTGCCGATGCAATACCAATATCTTTAAACCCTAAATTAGCAGGCAAATAAGATTCTCCTTTAGATTGCTTTTCAAGATCATTTTTAACAGATTTAGCTAAAGACAATTGTGTAGTTGCTTGGGCAACTTTTTCTGTATTTAATTCTAATCTTTTTAAAATTAATTCGCCTTCTGAAGAAACTCCTGTAAATCCTTTTTTATCTTTATATCCCTCTGCTTCATCATCAATTTTTGCTAAATCAATTTCGATTTTCACCAATCTTTCATTGATAAAATCTCTTGTCTTTTCAGAAACTAAATTTTTATCAATTATTGCGTCTTTGTTATATTGATACGCTAATTGATTTAAAATATCTTCGGCTTTTTTAACTACAGGATCTTTTAATGAAAGTTTTAAAATACTCGACTTTTTATTTGCGGGTGTAATATTAATTCTTTTTTGTAAGTCATCAATAACTTTATACCTTGGGTTAATATATACAATTACATCTTCATTCGCTTCTTCTTTTTGATGGATCGTGTTTTTTTTGATAATAAAATCACCTAGTTTGTTACTAATTTTTTCATTATAATTATAAGTATCAATTAAGTTTCCGTCTTCATTTTTAAAGTCTAGCGTATTTTGATGTACTGAAACAACAAAAGAAGTGTCTTTTTTATTTAAAATAGCATCTTTATTAGAAAATTCAATAAAAAAAGGGCTGTCTAAATAAATTTCTGACTGTTTAATTCTCCCCTGATTAAAATAGGTAATATCTAAATTTAATGTATCTACAACATTACCTATAATTTTTCTAGACTTTAAAATCTCAATTTCGTTGTCTGTATTATTAGCTGATCCTCCTCCGATAATCCCTAAATCTTCAAATGCTGCTAATTCTGCTGAAATACCAGATTTCTGATTATCCTTTATCATAATTGATGAAGACGCGCTATATTGAGGTGTAGTATATCTAAGGTATAAAAAAGCTAATAGTAAAGAAAAAACGATACCTACTAAAAACCATCTCCAATGAAATAGATATTTTTCTAGCTCTTCTCTTATATTTATAGTATCATCCTCATTAATCTGAGGGTTTTTATATTCTTTATTCATCATTACTTTCTTGTTAAAATAGAAATTAGTGAAATCAATACGGAAGAAATAGAGATTAGGACACTATAATTTGGGTTATATGCTGCTGATTGTACTTTTGAAGTATTCGGTTCTACATAAATAAAATCATTTTGTTGTAGGTAATATACTGGCGAAGTAAAAATTTTATTTGATAACATATTCACTCTATACTGCGTTTTTTTTCCGTTTTCTTCTCTAACTACCAAAACATTATTTCTTTGCCCCGAAATATTCAAATCTCCTGCCAACCCAATAGCATCAAGAATCGTAATTCTTTCATAGGGAATAGTAAATGTACCTGGTTTTTTAACATCTCCACTCACCGTGATTTTAAAATTAGAAATTCTAATATTAATAATGGCTTTTTTTAAATGTGCAGGAATTAATTTAGATTTCAGCAAGTTTACTGCTTCAAATCTAGTTAAACCACCTATTTTTAATTTTCCTATAACAGGAAAAGTGATAAAACCATCTTTATCTACTAAATAATCTTGCTGCTTTGGCGTTCCTATCACAGAATTAGTAGTCGAAGAAAAAGTAACCACTGGTAAATTAAAAGGTTGAGAAGACTCTACATCATCAGTAGAAATTGTGATTTGCAGCAAATCATCTGGTTTGTAAATTGTTTTATAGGTATTG
>CAMZMA010000003.1 GCA_947311815.1 uncultured Flavobacteriaceae bacterium | reverse complement strand
GCAGAAACTGAAAAATTTCCACATGTTACTTTTTTCTTTTCAGGAGGTCGTGAAAAAGAGTTTGTTGGCGAAAAACGTATCTTAAAACCATCACCAAAAGTAGCAACTTACGATTTACAGCCAGAAATGAGTGCAAGAGATATTAAAGATGCAATACTTCCTGAACTGCAAAAAAAAGAAGCCGATTTTATTTGTCTTAATTTTGCAAATACCGATATGGTAGGACATACTGGTGTTTTTGCAGCAGCAATTAAAGCAGCAGAAACCGTAGATTCTTGCTTAAAAGAAGTTGTTACAACCGCTTTAGATAACGATTATACCAGTATAATTATTGCCGATCATGGCAATAGTGAAACCATGCTAAATTCTGATGGAACACCAAATACTGCTCATACAACTAACCCAGTTCCGTTACTTTTAGTAGATAAAGATATCAAACAAATTTCGGAAGGTGTTTTGGCAAATATTGCACCTACGATTTTAAAATTAATTGGTGTAGATAAACCAAAAGAAATGAATATGAATGCTTTAATTTAAGAAAAATGAGGATTCCTAAAAATACAAAAATAATTGCAGTAGATTTTGATGGAACTATTGTAGAAGACGCATATCCTAAAATTGGTAAACCAATGTTCTATGCTTTTGAAACCTTAAAAAAGTTGCAGGAAAACGGTCATCGTTTAATTTTATGGACATATCGTAATGGTAAAAAATTAGATGAAGCAGTTGCTTTTTGTAAAGAAAAAGGTATTGAATTTTATGCAGTAAATAAAAGTTATCCAGAAGAGGTTTTAGATAAATCGGTAAGCAGAAAAATACATGCCGATATTTTTATAGACGATAGAAATTTTGGTGATTTACCAGATTGGATAAAGATTTATAACGAAATACTAAAAGGCGAACCTAAACCAAAACCTAAGAAAAAAGGGTGGTTTGGATTTTGATTTGTTAACCTGAAAAATTCATACACTTTCTATTGCAAAGCCAAACTAGCTGCTATAATTGAAAATGCTCAAAATTTATTTAGCTTAGCCGCAAAAATTCATGGAATTAGCTCACGCTTTATTATTGATTTTTTATAGTGTTCGTGAACTACTTCGTTAGGTTTTTATTGGTGTTTTGGCTTTTTATAGCGAAAACCTATGAATTTTTAGGGTTAAAATATTTCAAAGTTTGCTTTTACCGTATTTGTAGTTGCACAAAACGTTTCTAATTTTTTAGGTATAATTCTAAATTTGTAGTAGAAGCGAAAAAGATACACAATTACTTCTTAACCAACACGGTATGAAATACATTATCTACTACAACACTATAAACACCGTTACTTAAATGCGAAATATCATAATCGGTTTGTTTAGAGTAGGTTTGTACCAATTTACCTAAAACAGAATATATTTCTACTTTTTTTATATTTTGCGTGGTTTCTATCTTAAAAGTGTTTGTAGTTGGGTTTGGATATAGTACTATTTTAGTGTTTATTGTATTATCCGTAATACTTGCTGGATAATTGCCATAAACTGCATAATCTCCATTTGGTGCAGTTATGGTTAAAGTAGTATCATTGTTTGTTAATTCGTAGGTGAATGGTCCGGGTAGATTATTAATAAAAATAGAATCAAAATAGGACATTTGATATACATAATTTTCGTATAAATCACAACCAGTAGTACCGACAGCTGAATCATAAATAAAAAATATATTATCATTCTCAATAAAATTAACATTGCCATTTAAAAAATCACATACAATTGTAACAAACATACTTTCAGAGTTATGTATTGAAAAACTAAATATGACGTCAGATAGTGCTTCATTACTTGGAGGAAAATTATCTCCATTATTAGTAACAAAATTTTTTAAAAACCAATAATCTGTTACTGTCATATTATTTGGTATTGGATTGTAAAGACGACTAGTGTAGGTTGCTATATCATTATTTGCATTTGTAACAATTAAGGTTTTTGTTCCATCTGTTTCTGAACTTATGCTATACAAAAAATCTTGATTAACAGTACTAGTGTAAAAATTTATATATAAATTCATAAAATTTTGCATCTCTACACTACAATTTTCAATATTTTCCGAAGTTAAACTTCTAATATTTGTAAATGAAAAAGCATCATTTCCTGTGTAATTTAAGTCTCCAACAAATCCCATTAAACAAGGGTCAAGTTCAAAATTATTTGGAACTTGATTTTGTGTAACTACAATACTTGAAAAAAAAGTAATACGCACAAATGGATAAAGTAAAGGGTCATTAATAGGAGTTGTTTCTACTCCGTTAACAGTTACCGATTGCAATTTCCAATTTTTAGGGAATCGTAAATCAGGATGCTGTCCAAACAACTCAAAGGACATAATTAATACTAAAATAAAAAGTGCTTTTTTCATGGGTTTGTTTTTTTTAAGGTTAAAGATATGAAAAAAATGGGTAAAACATCATTTCATATTACTGTTGTCCGATAAAACACAAAAATAGCAAAATTTTAATTTTTAAGTCAATAAATAAGCCAAACAGTTTTTAAATAAAAAGGCAAGCCTTTGTATTTAACTTAAAATTAGAAGGCAAGTT
>CAMZMA010000002.1 GCA_947311815.1 uncultured Flavobacteriaceae bacterium | reverse complement strand
TTAATTTTTTTTTGTATATTTGTTGAAAAATATAATGGTTGTTGATATGCAACTGTTAGCTGGCATAAGAACCCAGTGAAGAAGAAAATATAATGAACATAAATAATAGATAATGAAAAAGACTGAATATTTCATAGCACAAATTCAATATCATCAAGCAAAAAATGGCTTAGATAGTGTAGTAAATCAGAGAAATGATTTTATTAATAAAAATGTAAATAATATTGAAAAAATTGATAGCGAAGATATTAAAACAACTGATATCGCAGGAAATCGAATATTATTTACTCTTAGACTAACTTATTACCCTAAAAAATAATGAAGCTAATAGAAGTAGACATATATGACTTTAAGTCAATTAAGAAGGAAAAAGTTAAATTGAACGGAAACCAACTTTGTTTTGTTGGAAAGAATGAATGTGGAAAATCAAGTATTATCCAAGCAATAAGTTATTTGAATTTTTTGGCTTATGAATTTTCTGAAAATCTATTAAATAAAAGCTCAAAATCATATCCAAAGGGATTACCTGTAATTATTGGTTTGTTCAGTATTACCAAAGAAACATATTCTAAACTTATAAAAATATTATCAGAAGAAATAAACTTAGAATTATTTAAAAATGTTCCTGTAAATTCAGACAATTCTTTCATTCAGTTAAAACGTTGGGGAAATGGACTTTCAAACATTTCTCTTATCCTTACTGACAAAGAAAAGTATTCTCTAAATATTAGTGAACAGATTAAGAATAAAGCTAAATTTTGGAACGACTTTTATGAGAATATTTATCCAAATATTGAATATTATGAGAATGAAGAATTATTATTAGAACCTGCGACAGTTGAACAACTGTTAAGTACAGAAAAAAAATATGAAACTTTTAGAAGATTACTATATATTTCAGGCTGTGAAGATTTAACTGTTTTAGAAACTGATAATGATAGTTTTATTTCAAATTATTTGGTCAATATAGAAGAAAAATTTAATGATATTCTACGGAAGCATTATAAACAGGATGAGAGTATTAATATAAGAATTCCAACTATAAGAGGGAATAAACTCAGTTTAGTAATTAGAGATAATACAAAAAATAGTTTATCAATAGATGAGAGAAGTCCTGGTTTTAAGTATTATTTCTCTTTTTTGATTAACAAACTATATGCTAAGCAAAAAAATGGCAACAAAAAAGCGATTTTATTACTTGATGAACCTGGAAATAATTTGCATCCACAAGGCTCAAAAGATTTGTTAATATCATTTAATGAAATTGCGGAAAATTCACAATTACTATACACAACTCATAACCCTTTCTTAACAATCAGAAACAATATTGATGCGTTAACTTTTGTATATAAATCACCAAAAGAAGGAACGAAAATAAATCACAAACCCTTTCTGAACAAGTATCAAGTTTTACGTAAGGAATTAGGGATTTTATTAAATGATAGTTTTTTATTGGGGGATATTAATTTGGTAGTTGAAGGAAATACTGAAAAACTTGCTTTTCATAGACTTTTTCAGAATGAAAAATATAAAAAACTCGAATGGTTAAATGTATATAATGCAGGTGGCGTTACTAATATATCCCAAACTCTAAATTATCTCGGAGAAAATAATTTAGATTTGGCAGGCATTGCAATTTTTGATAGCGATAGTGAAGCAATAAATGAGAAGAAGAAAAAAGGCTATATAAAAGCAATGAAAAATAAAAAATGGTTTTCCGTTGAAATAAATGATGTTTTTTCAGATAAAACAAAACAAAGGACTTTTGAAGATTTGTTTCCACAAGAAATATATATTAGAGCCTTTAATGATTATTGTATCACAATTAAAGATATTGGTGTTTTTGATAATAAATATACGAATTACGAATACAAAGAACCTATTCAGCCTCCAATAATAAATACATTGGAAGAACACTTTTTTTCTTTTATTAATGAAGAAAATAAAAAACAAAATAGTATTACAAAACAAGATGTCATTAGAAATGTTTTGGACTTAATTGATAGTATGGAACAAAATGAACAAGAAAAAGTTTTGTCTAATGTAAATAAAATGTTGGATAAAATTATAATTGCCTATAAAAAAATAGAGAAATATGTCGCAAACTAAACTTGAAATATTTAAAATTAGCATTTCAAACAATTCTAAGTTTGATTTTGATAAAAAAACGCAAGATAAAATAAATGAATTTCTCAGTGAAGAAAATAATATCTATGTTAATCATTCAACATCAATTCTAACGGAAGATATTGAAGAATATGGAACAAATAAAACTATTAATAAATATCTTGTTGTGAGTTTGATTTATAAAGACCTCAATGCGTCTGAATTTAATTTAAAAAATACAACCAAAAGGATAAAAAAAGTAGTAACTAAAGAAATTGAAGAAGGTAAAACTATTCAAGAACCGAAAATAGAGACTGATTTAGATAAAAAAATACGCCAGCTAATAAACAGGACTATGAGCGGTCGGAACGACCCAGCGATTAGTCCAGTGTTGAACTAGATCAGCCAAAGGTATGAGAAAAGCGAGGGTGTTTTGTTAAACTTAGAAAAACAACTTA
>CAMZMA010000001.1 GCA_947311815.1 uncultured Flavobacteriaceae bacterium | reverse complement strand
GAGATTGCTTCACTTCGTTCGCAATGACAAAAAAGTAGATTATTCCTTGTATCCATTAAATATAGGTCATTAAACGATGGTAGTTAAGTATAGGTCGTTGAGCGAAGTCGAAACGAGTCGAAACGAAACGAAATAAAGAACAAACCTGCTTGTCGGTAAACAAGATAATCTGTTAATTAGAAATTGTGAGATTGCTTCTTCGTTCCTCATCGCAATGACAAAAAAGTATATCTTTTCAAGTGTTCATTTAACATAGGTCGTTAACGTAGGTCGTTGAGCGTAGTCGAAACGAACCGAAACGAGTCGAAACGAAATGAACGACGAACTAAATCATTTTTACAATATAAAGATTTCGTCACTGCATCCGTAATAACGGTAACTTTATCATTAATTAAAAAAAATCGTTTATTATTTTAACATACAACTATGTCAATACAAATTATCCCTTTTGAAGCACAATACGCTACAATTTTTTATCAACTAAATATAGATTGGTTAGAAAAATACTTTTACGTTGAAGATTATGATAAAAAGGTATTACAAAATCCGCAGTCAACTATTATAGATAATGGTGGTTTTATTTTCTTTGCTAAATTAAATGATAAAATTGTTGGTACCTATGCGCTCATCAACCAAAAAAACGGATTCGAATTGAGTAAAATGGGTGTTTCTGCTGAGTTTCAAGGATTAAAAATAGGACAACAATTATTACAACATTGTATCGAATTTTCTAAAAACAAAGGTTGGAAAAAAATTATGTTATACTCAAGTAGAAAATTAAAACCAGCACTTCATTTGTATTACAAATACGGATTTAAAGAAGTCGATTTAGAAAAAAACGTCATTTATAACAGAGCAGATATTAAAATGGAGTTAGATTTGTAAAAATCAAAACCTCAGTATTCAGACCTCACAGGTTTTATTTATCTGCCGAAGGAGGAAAAACCTGTGAGGTCTCTAAAATTAAGAAATTTTAAATGATTGTTAATTTTTGTCATGTACTAAAGTAATTTTTACAAAAAAGACAAAATTGCCAATTCATAACTTAGCAAGCCAAAACCAGTAATAATTCCTTTTGCATTTGGCGCAATAAAACTTTGATGCCTAAACTCTTCTCTAGCATACACGTTAGAAATATGTACTTCAACAACAGGTGTTTTTATGCCTTTTATAGCATCTGCAATACCTACCGATGTATGTGTGTAAGCGGCAGCATTTAAAATAATACCGTCGTAAGAAAAACCAACTTCGTGCAATTTATCAATAATTTCTCCTTCAATATTCGATTGAAAATATGCCAATGTTACATTGCTGTATTTTTGTTGTAAGCGTTTAAATTCATCATCAAAAGTTAACGAACCATAAATTTCTGGTTCTCTTTTTCCTAATAAATTTAAGTTAGGTCCGTTTAAAATGAGTAATTTCATCCTACAAAAATAGTGTTTTTATAAAGAAAAAAGAATTCCGACACCATATTTAGAAACACTTCCATTAATAATATTAACCACCGCAATTGATGTTATTAATTGAATATTTCTATGAATCGCATATCCTAGCATGGGTTTGTAGTAAAATCCGCTAGAAATTCCTTTTGGCGCTAAACCAAAACCAACATCTGCACCTATTGTAAACTCTTGTGTTAATTTTTCTAATTTTTCTTAGGTCGAACTCAAGTTTTATGTAATTTTGATTTTATGAATTGGCAACACGCACTAAAAGATTATCGTTTGTTTTTACAAATTGAACGTGGACTTTCTTTAAACACCATAAATAGTTATGCAAATGATGTGCAAAAACTACTCCTTTATTTAGAAGAAAAAGAACTCAACACCTCTCCTGTTGCTATTGATGAAAGCATTGTGCAACAATTTGTATATGAGATTGCTAAAAATATTGCTCCTAGAAGTCAAGCACGCATTATTTCTGGATTGCGTAATTTTTTTGATTACCTGATTTTTGAAGATTATCGAAAAACCAATCCAACCGATTTACTCGAAACTCCAAAAATAGGACGAAAATTACCCGATACTTTAGCTAGAGAAGAAATAGATAACTTATTAAACGCAATTGATTTAAGCCATCCTCAAGGAGAACGAAACCGAACCATTTTAGAAACTATTTACAGTTGTGGTTTGCGTGTAAGCGAATTGATTAACCTACAAATTTCTGATTTATTTTTTGAGGATGATGTCATTCGTGTTTTAGGAAAAGGTAATAAATTTAGATTTGTACCCATACATTCATCTACTCAAAAATACATTAACTTTTACCGAAAAGATATCCGCAGTCATATTACACCGCAAAAAGAAGATGAAGATACCTTATTTTTAAACCGAAGAGGAAAAAGATTAACCCGACAAATGATTTTTATGATTTTAAAAGAGTTGGCAATTAAAATTGATTTGAAAAAGAAAATCAGTCCGCATACATTACGGCATTCTTTTGCGACTCATTTATTAGAAAGTGGCGCAGATTTAAGAGCCATACAGCAAATGTTAGGGCATGAAAGCATTACCACAACCGAAATTTATGTGCATTTAGATAAAAGCTACTTACAAAAAGTAGTGGCACAATTTCATCCAAGAGGAAAAATGTAGTTACAATAAGCTAAAAATCATAATCATTCTGATAACGAGGTTATTGTGTTATATTTTCTTAGATTGAGTTCAGGTTTATAGTTCTTTCCTCTTCAATTTTTCTACCAATTTCCCAACACTCAACCCTTGTACAATGATTGAAAACACTACAACTACATAAGTAATTACCAAGAATAAATCTCGGTGCATATCAGCGGTTAATCCTAACGCCAGGGCGATAGAAATTCCGCCACGTAAACCGCCCCAAGTCATAATTAAATTGGTATTGGGTACAAAATCTAACTTTTTCTCGAAGAGTTTTATCGGAAAAAACAAAGATAAATACCTACTTAACAATACAATCGGAATTGCCAATAAACCAGCAATTAAATACTTGCCTTCTATCACTAAAACCAACATTTCCATCCCTATTAACACAAATAAAACCGCATTTAAAAGAATATCAATCAATTCCCAAAATTTATCTACATAATGTTCGGTGGTTTCAGACATGGCAGAACCTCTTACGGTGTCATTTCCTACAATTAAACCTGCAGTTACCATGGCTAAAGGAGCCGATACATGAAATTGGTGTGCCAATACAGTTCCTCCCATTACAGTAGCTAAGGTGATGATAACTTCGATATCATAATCATCAATAGATTTCATTAAACGGTAGGTTACCCAACCTAAAACCGCCCCTAAAACAATGCCTCCTAAAACTTCTTGACCAAAAAGTTTAAAAACATCAAAAGCGGCAACATTACCTGATTGCGAAGAAGCAATTTGAAAGATGGTTAAAAACACCACAACACCTACTCCATCATTAAATAAAGATTCGCCAACAATTTTACTTTTTAAATTTTTAGGAACTCCTGCTTTTTTTAAAATTCCTAAAACTGCAATCGGATCGGTTGGCGAAATTAACGCTCCGAAAAGCAAACAATAAATAAAATCGATTTCTAAACTAAGAATTTGCAAGATAAAATACATAATACCTCCTACCAAAAAAGTAGAAATTAACACACCAACTGTAGAAAACATCAGCACTGGCCAACGCTGAATTTTTAATTGCTCAAAATTGGTGTGTAGCGCTCCTGCAAAGAGTAAAAAGCTTAACATTTTATCAAATAAAACCGATCTAAAATCAATTTTATTGATGATGTCTTTTTCAAATTGCAACAATGTTGGGTCAAAATACGCTAGCACCAGTACAAAAATGGTAAAAATGATGGTAATCATCATCAAACCAATCGTATTTGGTAATTTTAAAAACCTAACATTGATATATCCGAAGAAGCCTGCGGTAATAATAAGTACGGTGGCGATTAAATATGGATCCATAATTGATAATTTTTTTTAGAGGTTGAAAAGGTATAAAAAGTTTTTGATATAAAAGACCTCACAAATTTTTAAAACCTGTGAGGTCTTTATTCGTTTTTTTCAAAAGATAAATAAATACTACATCACAAATAACCTACGTGTATGCATCATTTCATATACTTTTTCTGCAATTTCTTCTAAAGCATCATTATTTTCTGCATTCATAATCGCTTCATCCATAAAATTCACAATGGTTTGCATATCTTCTTCTACCAAACCACGTGTGGTAACTGCAGCAGTACCTACACGAATTCCTGAAGTTACAAACGGACTTTTATCATCAAAAGGCACCATGTTTTTATTGACGGTAATGTCTGCTTTTCCTAAAGCGATTTCGGCATCTTTACCCGAAATATTTTTGTTTCGTAAATCAATCAACATCATATGATTGTCTGTTCCGCCAGAAATAATATTGTATCCTTTGGCAACAAATGCTTTTGCCATAGCAGCGGCATTCGCTTTTATTTGTAGTTGATATTCTAAAAAATCATCGGTTAATGCTTCTCCAAATGCAATGGCTTTTGCTGCAATAACATGTTCTAAAGGACCTCCTTGATTTCCTGGGAAAACTGCCGAATTAATCAATGTGGACATCATTTTTAATTTGCCACTTTTTAATTTTTGACCAAACGGATTTTCAAAATCTTTTCCTATCATAATCATACCTCCTCTTGGACCCCGTAAGGTTTTGTGTGTTGTGGTAGTTACAATATGACAATGTGGTAAAGGATCATTCAAAATTCCTTTGGCAATTAATCCTGCAGGATGTGAAATATCTGCCATTAAAATAGCACCAACACTATCTGCAATCACTCTAAAACGCTTAAAATCGATATCACGAGAGTACGCAGAAGCACCAGCAATAATTAATTTTGGTTGCTCTTTGGTAGCGGTTTCTTGAATTTTATCGTAATTCAATACACCTGTTTCTTTTTCTACTCCGTAAAAAGAGGTTTTGTATAATTTTCCTGAAAAATTTACAGGAGAACCGTGAGTTAAATGTCCTCCGTGAGACAAATCGAAACCTAAAATTTTATCACCTGGATTTAAACACGCAGCAAAAACAGCAGTATTTGCTTGCGAACCAGAATGTGGTTGTACGTTTACGTATGCTGCTCCAAATAATTCTTTGGCTCTATCAATAGCAATTTGCTCTACTACATCAACCACTTCACATCCGCCATAATACCTTTTATTTGGATAGCCTTCGGCATATTTATTGGTTAACACAGAACCTTGTGCACGCATTACTTGTTCGCTTACATAGTTTTCTGAAGCAATTAGTTCTAAACCATTGGTTTGCCTTTCTTTTTCTTCTTCGATTAAATCAAATATTTGATGATCTTGTTGCATTGTTTGTTGTTGTTTTATTGATTGAATTGTTTAAAATGATGATCTAAATGTTTATAAATAAGCACATTCCATTGATTTCCTGTCATTTTTCCGAAAAACGGATGGATTTTACCCTCAAAATCGGCTTCAGTAAATGAAGAAAATTGTTGTAATCGCTTTAAAAATAACGATTTTTCAGCATTAAAATCAACAGATGTATCTGCTACAAAACTTGGTGCTGTAGGCGAATTTTTACTGATGGGAGTCGCCTCTTTTAATGCTTTTTTAAGAATCAACTTTCCAATAATGCGTCCCGCAAACATTCGTTTTACTTTTTCATCAGTAAAAAGAAATGCTATCGATTTATTTAAGTGCTGAAACATTTGTGCTGCATTCATTTTACCCCAGCTTTGTAGCGTTTTTTCTTGTACATTTTCTGCACGTTTTACAAAGTCTTTTAAATTAGATGCGTCTAAAACTGATTCCATGATTATTAAATTTGTCACAAAAATAGTAAATAGATTTTGCATAATTAAAGAAACTACTATATTTGATGAAAATTACACAGAACTTTATAAAATGAAAATAACTGCAAACAATACGAACAGAAAATCTTGGTTAGAAGTTGAAAAAACATCTGATTTCCCTATTCAAAACATCCCATTTGGTGTTTTTATTACCAAAGATGATATTATAACAATTGGTACTAGAATTGGCGATTTTGCTATCGATTTAGGTGCCTTACATCAATTAGGCTATTTTGAAGGAATTCCGCTAACCGATGATATTTTTTTACAAGATACTTTAAATGATTTTATTGCGGATGGACGCAAAACATGGCGTTTGGTACGTAATAGAATTGCGGATATATTTGATGCTACAAAATCAGGTTTACGAGATAACAAAGCACACCAATCTGAAGTGATTTTTAGAATGGAAGATGTAGAAATGCAACTACCTGTTAGCGTTGGCGATTACACCGATTTTTATGCGAGTAAAGAACACGCAACCAATGTAGGGTCATTATTTAGAGATCCAGAAAATGCAATAATGCCAAATTGGTTACACGTACCCATTGGTTATCACGGTAGAAGTTCTTCTATCGTTCCTTCGGGTACGCCAGTTCGTCGTCCGTTGGGGCAATCAAAACCTTTAGAAGGCGAAAAACAACCTCAATTTGGTGCTTCAAGATTGTTAGATTTTGAGTTAGAAATGGCATTTATTACTACAGCGGTAAATAATTTAGGAGAACGCATTCCGATTGAAGAAACCGAAGAAAATATTTTTGGATTGGTTTTATTTAATGATTGGTCTGCACGTGATATTCAAGGTTGGGAATACCAACCTTTAGGACCATTTTTAGGAAAGAGTTTTGCTTCTACTATTTCGCCTTGGATTGTTACTTTAGATGCTTTGGAAGGCTTTAGAGTTGATAACCCTACACAAGACCCAACGCCTTTACCTTATTTACAAATTGACGGTAAACGTAGTTACGACATTAAATTACAAGTAGGTATTCAGCCAGAAAATGGTGAAGAAACTGTGGTTGCCAATTCTAATTTTAAATATATGTATTGGACAATGGTACAGCAATTAGCACATCATACTGTAAACGGTTGTCCTGTAAATGCTGGTGATATGATGGGAAGCGGTACAATTTCTGGCCCTACCAAAGATTCTTACGGTTCGATGTTAGAATTGACTTGGCGCGGACAAAATCCGTTAACATTAAATGATGGATCTACACGTAAATTTATCAACGATCATGATACCGTTATTATGCGTGCTCATTGTGAAAATGATGATGTACGTATTGGTTTTGGCGAATGTACAGGTAAAGTATTGCCTGCTAATTAGAAGATTTTAACACAAATTAAATCATAAAAAAATCCATCAAAATTTTGATGGATTTTTTTTTATGGATTGTACTTTTACTCTTCTACAGGTGGATGTCCATGAATTTCTTCATAAACTTCATCGAAATTGGCACGTAAATACGAGTTTAATTTTTTTCGATAATCATCTCGCAACCAATCTAAAAAATTGTGTGTGCTTTTACTGATACATTTCGAGTATCTGTGAATTCTGTCATCTATTTGGCCACCCAATAATTTTGCCAACATAAGCGCATCAAAAACATCTTCGCTATTTTCTATACACATTTTAGCATGTTGTTGTATAGAGCGTTCTAGCACTTTTTTAGAAGATTCTCCAGATTGTACTGCATCTCTATATACTTTTTTAATATCAAAATACGTTTCTTTCGACTTGGCAAATTCTTTTTGCACATCAGCAGGTAGTTCGTATTTAAAATGTCCTTCTATCTCTTCATCACTTAACAAATTATCTAAGTAATAATTAGGAGCTTTAAACATTTTATACCAATCTAAATCTGCTCCCCAAGGACCAAAACGATGAAAATTATTTCCTAAATCTATTACATTAAAGGTGTTTTTTCCTGGTAAAATACGAGAACCACGACCAATCATTTGATAATAAAGCGTTAACGATTTTGTAGCTCTGTTTAAGATGATAGATTCTACAGTAGGTTCATCAAAACCAGTGGTTAAAATACTTACTGATGTAATAATGGCATTGGGTGTTTTTTTAAACCAAGTAAGAATTAAATCGCGCTCTTTTTTGGTGTTTGTATTGTCTAAATGCGCAATAGGATATCCTGCTTTTTTAAAGGTTTCGAAAACATGAATTGAGGTATTAATTCCGTTATTAAAAATTAAGGTTTTCTTACCCAAAGAACGTTCTCTATACGCTTGTAATAATTTAGATAGCATGTTAGAGTTGGTGTATAAATCTTCTGATGATTTTACGGTATAATCTCCGTTTGCTCCTACTTCTAACGATGTTAATCCTACATTATATGAAAAAATTTCTGCGCGAGATAAAAATTCGTTTTCTATCAAAGACCCTATCGATTCTCCTACAATTAAATCGTCATAATTACCTTTCATTGGTAATTTCATATTAGAACTTAAAGGAGTTGCTGTAACACCTAAGATAAACGATTTATCAAAATATTTAAATAATTTGGTAAACGAATTGTAATGCGCTTCATCAATAATAACTAGCCCAACATCAGAAATATCTAGCATATTATCATTTAAACGATTGTTTAATGTTTCTACCATGGCAACAAAACAATCAAAATCTCCTTGATCATCTAAACTTGCTTTACTATCAATAATTTTATTGTGCACACCAAATTCTTCTAGCATTTTAGAAGTTTGTTTTAACAACTCAATTCTGTGCGTCATTATCAATACTTTTTTCTGATAATGTTTTAGATATTGCCTCGTTATTTCAGAAAAAATAACGGTTTTTCCTCCTCCTGTTGGTAATTGATATAAAAGGTGAAAATTTTCGGGTGCATTTTCAAATTTTTTGAAAATATTATGAATTGCTCCTTTTTGGTAGCTGTATAAGTCTTTTCCTATTTTAGTTGATTTGGAATCCAATGATATTATTTTTTAGTTTCACAAAAATAACATCATTCTTTAAAAGAATTCTTAAAAAATTTAAAAAGATTTTAAATTTACCTGTAAAATATCATAATGCGATGCAGAAACGATAAGCGCTTCATTTTTAACAACTAATAATTGAGGTGATTGATGCATCACTTGAAAAGTATAGCCTACTTCATCAGAAATTTCTCTAAAATTTAATAAATCTAAATAATAAACTTTAAAATGAGTCATACTTTCATCAAAAGATTTTTCAAATTGCTTAATCACCATACTACTAATTCCGCAACGTGTAGAGTGTTTAAAAATAGCGATGGCTTCTTTTTTAGACGCTTCTTTTATTTCTTCTAATTGAGATAATTTTGTAAGCGGAATCCATTGCACATTCGTTTTTACTACTTCTTTTGGTTCGCTTTTAAAAATCTTATCGAAAATTCCCATGTGTTGTTTTATTGAATGGCAAATTTACGGAATTTGTTTGAACTCTTTCCAAAAACAAAAAAAGGTTAGTTGTGTAATTAAATAAATTATCAAAACAAACAAAACAGTCACTTTGTCAGTTAAAAACATAAATAAAGGTCATTTTGTCTTGTATTCTATTATTATTTTGTTGGGTATAAAGTTTGTCATTCTAATAGCAAACAATAAAACACAACACTATGAATTTTAATAACTATACCATAAAAGCGCAAGAAACCATACAAAAAGCACAACAAATTGTGCAAGGTTTAGAGCAACAGCAAATAGAAAACGGACATGTACTCAAAGCAATTTTTGAAATAGACGAAAATGTATTGCCCTTTATTTTAAGTAAATTAAGTGTCAATACAGACTTATTTAAACAAGTGCTAGAAAACATTGTTTCTTCGTATCCAAAAGTATCTGGAGCAGAAATCATGTTGTCTAAAACAGCCAACAAAACATTGATTGAAGCAAGTAATATTGCTAAAAAAATGAATGATGAATACGTATCTTTAGAGCATTTGTTACTAGCAATGTTCAATCAAAAAGATAATATTGCTCAATTATTAAAAGACAATGGCATCAATAAAAAAGATTTAGAAGCTGCCATTCAAGAATTACGTAAAGGAAACAGAGTAACTTCTCAAAGCGCCGAAGAAACCTACAATTCGTTAAATAAATACGCTAAAAATTTAAACGATTTAGCTCAAAGCGGAAAATTAGATCCTGTTATCGGTCGGAATGATGAAATTAGAAGAATCTTACAAATTTTATCGCGAAGAACTAAAAACAATCCGATGCTAATTGGCGAACCTGGAACAGGAAAAACCGCTATTGTAGAAGGATTAGCGCATAGAATTATTAAAGGCGATGTGCCAGAAAACATCAAAAATAAAACCATTTATTCGTTAGACATGGGCGCTTTAATTGCAGGCGCAAAATTTAAAGGCGAATTTGAAGAACGTTTAAAAGCAGTAGTAAAAGAAGTGCAAAGTGCGGACGGAAGTATCATTTTATTTATCGATGAAATTCATACGTTGGTGGGTGCTGGTGGCGGACAAGGCGCAATGGATGCCGCTAACATTTTAAAACCTGCCTTGGCTCGTGGCGAGTTGCGTGCTATCGGAGCAACAACTTTAGATGAATATCAAAAATACTTTGAAAAAGACAAAGCTTTAGAGCGTCGTTTTCAAAAAGTACAAGTAGATGAACCCGATACTGAATCTGCAATTTCAATCTTACGAGGAATCAAAGATAAATACGAAGCACATCATAAAGTATTAATTACAGATGGTGCTGTAATTGCTGCAGTAGAGCTTTCGCAACGTTATATTTCTGATCGGTTTTTACCAGACAAAGCCATTGATTTAATGGATGAAGCCTCTGCTAAATTACGTATGGAAATCAACTCAAAACCAGAAGAATTAGATTTGTTAGATCGAAAAATTATGCAAATCGAAATTGAAATTGAGGCGATTAAAAGAGAAAATGACACTAAAAAACTAGAGAAATTAAAAGAAGAGTTAGCCAATTTAAAAACGGATAGAGATAGTATTTACGCTAAATGGAAACGTGAAAAAGATAGTTTAGACGATATCAACAGTACTAAAGAATCGATAGAAAAAGCCAAATTAGAAGCAAACCAAGCAGAACGAGATGGTAATTATGGTTTGGTAGCAGAAATTCGTTACGGAAAACTCAAAGAATTAGAAGACAATCTCATCAAACAGCAAGAAGAATTTTCTAGCATTAAAGAAAATGCTTTGGTAAAAGAAGAAGTAACTAGAGATGATATTGCCGAAGTTGTTGCTAAATGGACCGGAATTCCTGTAAGTAAAATGCTACAATCTGAACGAGAAAAATTATTGCAATTAGAAGAAGTTTTACACAAACGTGTTGTAGGGCAAGAAGAAGGAATACGTGCGGTTGCCGATGCTGTAAGACGCTCTAGAGCAGGTTTACAAGACGCAAACAAACCTATCGGGTCGTTCTTGTTTTTAGGAACAACTGGTGTTGGTAAAACCGAATTAGCAAAAACATTAGCCAGCTATTTGTTCGATTCAGAAAAAGCTATGACACGTATTGACATGAGCGAATATCAAGAAAAACACTCGGTAAGCAGATTGGTGGGTGCGCCTCCAGGATATGTTGGCTATGACGAAGGCGGACAACTTACAGAAGCTGTTAGAAGAAAACCGTATTCGGTTATTTTGTTAGACGAAATTGAAAAAGCGCATCCAGATACGTTTAATATTTTGCTACAAGTTTTAGACGAAGGACGATTGACCGATAACAAAGGACGTACTGCCGATTTTAGAAACACCATTATTATTATGACTTCTAACATGGGGGCACACATTCTTCAAGAAAAATTAGATAGAATTAACATGAAAGATCGTACTAAAGTGATGCAAGTTGCCGAACAAGAAGTATTGACCTTGCTTAAAAAACAAATTCGCCCCGAATTTTTAAACAGAATAGATGAAATTGTCATGTTTACACCTTTAAACGAAGAAGAAATCAAACAAATTGTGAGCATTCAATTAAAAGGATTGCAACAAAAGTTAAAAGAAAATAACATTACGTTAAACATTTCTAATGCTGTAATTGCACATATTGCTAAAGTAGGTTTTGACCCTCAATTTGGTGCAAGACCTACAAAAAGAGCGATACAAAATGAAATTTTAAACGAATTATCGAAACAAATTTTAGCAGGCACAGTAACTGTTGATAGTACTGTTAATATTAATTTTGAAAACGACACATTGGTTTTTAAAAATTAAGCATTCTTTTAAATAATTGAAAAGCGAACCCATTTTGAGTTCGCTTTTTTTTATGACTTTGAGTAAAACCAAAATCTTCATTAAGTTATATTTTTTACTTCCACCTAAATGAGTGTTTTAATAAAATTATTATTTTTATAGTGGACAAAACTCAATCTAAAAACATGTTGCCTTGGCTTAATACCCAAAATGCCTATTTTCAAAAAAAATGAGCACTTCACGTAAATAACTAAATAATCTAATCTCTAACACAGCGGACAGAGTAACCGTAGGACTTATCTTTACTGAAGCGGTAAGTTCCTGAGTTATCATAATACAGATAGTGAAAGTAAGCACTGTTGCCATTGTTCTCGTTCTCGGTAGCGCTCCACCAGTTACCGTAGTTCCCTAAATAATCGAAATAACCGTAATTAGAGCGGTTGCCACCTGGAAGAGCAGAAAATCCAGAGCTGCCAAAATCGGTAGATTGGTCTAAATTACCATCTACCCAAAGTGTAGTATCGCCTGCCAATTTGCTGCCCCCATTTGCACCAAGGTTCGTTTCTAATTCGCTCCATTCTATATCTGTCGGTAAATGCCAACCATCTGGACAGGATGTTAATGCTGAATTCCAAGTATAAAGACGTCCAAATTTATCGCTATTAGAAGGACTATCATCATAAGCCCAACTATTACCAGATTCATAGTTTAAATTTTCTGCCATCCATATCTGCTCACCTATTTTTACCCATTTGTAAACTTTTTCATCACGAGAATCCTTAAACTCTCCTTTATCTTGTGAATAATCAGGATTCTCATGAGTTGACTCTTTTACACAACTACTTAGCATTATTGATGATACTATACTTCCTATCAGTAATAGATTTAATAATTTATTTTTCATGCTTTTTTATTTTATAACCTTTTAAACTAACCACAATTTTTCTTCTTTTACTCTTTAATAATTTTAACAATCATTTGTGTTCCTTTCTTTTGTAAAGGAATCACTTTTGCAAAATACAAGCCATTACTCAACTCTTTTATTGAAATATGCGAAACGCCTTCATTTAGTTTTATTTTACGAACAATCTGACCATTTAGCGTATATATTATTATTTGAATAGGTATTTCGTTACTTATAAACAAATAATCTTTTGTTGGATTAGGATAGACGTTTACTAATTTTCTTAATGCAATATCTTCAACCAATACGGTACCTACCACCTCACAACTAGAAGTTACCATACAGTCATTTTGAGTAACTTCTACAGCAAAATTCCCATTATATGTTGGTTGAAATTCTTGTTGTGTTTCTCCAGAAATAGGTAAATTTCCATTATCACAATCTATCCATTGATAAGTTGCGTTATTCTGATTGGCTGTTAAAATAATAGGGTTAGTTTGTACCGTAATACCATCATCTATTTCTGTTTTAAAAGTTACTTCTACATCATTTGATGTTACGGAACATGAAGCTCCTGAACTTCTAGATAATTCTACTGTATATGTTCCAGCACTAGTTACATCAATACTTTGTGTGGTTGCTCCATTAGACCATAAATAATCGATATCTGCATCGTCATCATCAGCGGTAAGCGTAACAGTTGCACCAAAACAAGCTGGTAATGTTGTAGAAACACTCACCGTATTTAATGGATAGGCATTTACATTAATCTGCACCTCTTTATGACTAGTTAAACTAGTTGCAGTTTCTTCAATATCTAAAGCAACTGTATAAATTCCTGATGTTGTAAATGTATGTGCTGTATCAATATCAGTCGAAGTACTTCCATCTCCAAAATCCCATGTATGTATATCATAATCTATACTACTGCTTGTAAAATGAACAGTTTCTCCTTCGCAGATATTTAATCTATCTACTGTAAAATCTGCTAATGGATAAGGAACTTTAACAATCGTGTCTGTAGTTACCAAAGAGTACTTACCATAAACATCTTTAAATTGTGTATGAATTTGGTGCTCACCTCTCCAAATATGGGTCATATCTAACTCTTGTATAAATACATCTTGCGCTGTTGGTGAAAAAACAACATTTACTTTATTAGTACTATCTTCATCAAACCAATAATCATACGATGCTAATTTATTACCTATTAAAACATCTATTTCTGGTGGTTTGATAAACAACTGACTTATCATACTGCTCCATTTTCCACCATCATCTAAAAAACGAATGTGAAATACATTGATATCATGTGCTAAATTGCTGACATCAATATCTGTAATTAAATTGAAATCGTCTGTTGGACTTAACGCAACATATTGCAAGCCTTCGCCATCATTAAACGCATATTCGTAACCGATGATTTTTTTATCGGAATTTGCATTTGCTTCTGGTGGTTTGATAAACAACTGACTTATCATACTACTCCATTTTCCGCCATCGTCTAAAAAGCGAATATGAAATACATTGATATCATGTG